>JAOTZB010000250.1 GCA_029861625.1 Acidimicrobiia bacterium | reverse complement strand
CGGCCGGCGATGAGGCTGCCGTGGAAGCGCCGGTCGCAGATGCTCCGGCCAGCGATGAGGCTGTGGCGGAAGCGCCGGTCGCAGATGCTCCGGCCAGCGATGAGGCTGGGGCGGAAGCGCCGGTCGCAGATGCTCCGGCCAGCGATGAGGCTGGGGCGGAGGCTGCGGCTGCCGTGGAGGCTTCGGCTGCTGACGAGATCGTCGTGGCGGTCCCCGCCGAGGACGCGTCGGCCGACAGCGCCGACGACAAGGAGTAACCGTGGCCGCGTTCACCGCGAAAGACGTCCAGGAGCTGCGACGCGCCACGGGCGCCGGCATGATGGATGCCAAGAAAGCCCTGGTCGACAGCGACGGCGACCACGATGCCGCCGCCCAGCTGCTGCGTGAGAAGGGCCTCGCCAAGGCGGCGAGTCGTCAAGATCGCGACAGCAACGATGGTGCCGTCGCGATCGCCGTCAGCGACTCGGCTGCCGCTCTCGTCGAGCTGAGCTGCGAGACCGACTTCAGTGCCAAGGCCGACGACTTCGTCGGGCTCGCCAACGAGCTGGCGGAACTGGTGCTGGCCGACGGACCCGACGCCGTCGCCACCAAGGCCGACGCGATCGACGATCTCAAGATCTCCAAGAAGGAGAACATCGAGCTCGGCACCGTCGTGCGGGTCGTTGCCGCCGACGGCCAGACCATCGACAGCTACCTGCACACGCAGGACGGCCGCGGCGTCAACGGTGTCGTGGTGGTCGCCTCCGGCGTCGATGCCGAGACGCTCCATGCCATCGCGCTCCATATCGCGTTCGCCAAGCCGACCGTCCTGCATCGTGATCAGGTCGATCCCGATGCGGTCGCGCGTGAACGTGCCGCGCTGCTCGACATCACCAAGGCCGAGGGCAAGCCCGAAAAGGCGTGGGAGAAGATCGTCGAGGGCCGACTCGGCGCCTGGTTCAAGGAGACAGTGCTGCTCGAGCAGGGCTTGCACGGCGACAAGGCATCGGTGCAGGACACCATCGGCGACGGCGAGATCATCTCCTTCACGCAGGCCTACATCGGATCCTGATCCCGTGCCCGGACCTGCATCCCGGAGTGATCGGCGCCAGTCGTGGCATGGTGTGGGTCGGAGAGGGGAGTCCAGGTGACCGAGCGAGGCATGAAGGCAGGCTGGAATCGGGTCCTGCTCAAGCTCTCCGGTGAGGCATTCGCGGGTGAGTCCGGCCAGGGCATCGACGGCAAGATCGTTGCGTCGCTGGCCCGGGAGATCGCCGAGGTACGGAACGATCTCGAGGTCGACATCGCGGTCGTCGTGGGTGGTGGCAACATCTGGCGGGGTATGACCGGGGCGGGCGCGGGCATGGACCGCGCCCAGGCCGACTACATGGGCATGCTCGCCACCGTCATCAATGCACTCGCGCTCCAGGACACCCTCGAGCAGCTCGGCCAGCCCACGCGGGTGCAGAGCGCCATCCACATGAGCCAGGTGGCCGAGCCCTACATCCGCCGCCGCGCCATCCGACATCTCGAGAAGGGTCGGATCGTGATCTTCGCGGGCGGGACGGGCAACCCGTTCTTCACCACCGACACGACTGCGGCGCTGCGAGCGGTGGAGGTCGAGGCCCAGGTGCTGCTCAAGGGCACCCACTCGGGCACCGACGGCATGTACACCGCCGATCCGAAACTCGACGACACCGCAACCAAGATCGATGAGGTCAGCTACCTCGACGTCATCAGTCAGGGCCTCAGGGCCATGGACAGCACCGCCATCACGTTGTGCATGGACAACGACCTGCCCATCGTCATGTTCGACCTCCTGGCCCCCGGAAACATCCGATCCGTACTCGAAGGTGAGCCGATCGGTACTCTGGTCTCCTGACCGAACCACATCCACCACGTGCGCCGGGCATCGCCCACCGGAGGTCGGTCGGGCCTGGCGCTGGAGTCCGATGAGCGAAGAGATCGACATGGTGCTCCTCGAAGCCGAGGAGAAGATGGAAAACGCTGTCGCGCACAGTCGCGCCGAGTTCGCCACCGTTCGTACCGGACGGGCCAGTCCGGTCCTGGTCGAAAAGCTCGGCGTCGAGTACTACGGCGCCGAAACCACGATGCAGCAGCTGGCTTCATTCAGCGTGCCCGAAGCACGTCAGCTCGTGATATCGCCCTTCGACAAGAGCTCGATCGGCGCCATCGAACGGGCGATCCAGGAGGCCGATCTGGGCCTGAACCCCAGCTCGGACGGCGTTGTCATCCGCCTCAATTTCCCCATGCTGACCGAAGAGCGCCGCAAGGAGCTGGTACGCATGGTGAAGGCCATGGCCGAAGAGGGCAAGATCCAGATTCGTGGTATCCGCCGTTCGGCTCGCCACGAGCTCGACGCACTCGAAAGGGACGGCGACGCATCGGCTGACGACATCCAGCGAGCAGCGAAGGGGCTGGATCGCTTGACCCACGACTACGAGCAACAGGTCAGCGACGCGCTGACGCAGAAGGAAGACGAGTTGCTCGAGGTCTGATGACCCCACCGAGCAGGAAGGAGTGCCGACATGGATGACGACCCCGGAAAGCGCCCTGAAGACGACTACGACGGTCTGCGCATACTCGGGCCCGATGCCGATGGAGGAGACGCCGAGGACGGCGCGCTCCCGCACTGGACGGAGGCACCGGGTCGCGAGAGCGACGAGGGTTCCTGGTCGGCACTGTCCGGCACCGAGCCGTCGTGGGGTGACGACGATGCGTGGCAACCCGGCGAGGCCGGGGCGAGCGACTACGCCGAAGTCGGCGCCGGTGGGGGAGTGAGCGACTTCGATCCCCCGCTGTTGCCGCCCGACGAGGTGTACAGCGAGGATCCGGGCCAGTTCGGCGCCGTTCCCGCCGTCTCGCCCACCGCCGAGGCGCCGGCCGCACCGACGGCACCCGGTTCGGCCCGTGGTCGTGACATGCCGACGGCCATCGCCGTCGGCGTCGGGCTCGCCGTTCTCGCGCTCATCTGTTTCGCCGTCGGCAAAGAGCTCACGATCATCCTCGTCGCAGTGGCGCTGGCGGCAGCCGCTGTCGAGTGGTTCCACAATCTCCGCCAGGTCGGATACCAGCCGGCCACCCTCGTGGGTATCGCCGCGTGTGCCACGCTTCCGCTGGCCACCTACTGGCGGGGTGCCAACGCCATCCCGTTGGCGATGTTCCTGATGGTCGTCGTCGGCGCCCTCTGGTATCTGCTCGGTATCGGCACCGAACGGCCGATGCCCAATCTCGGAGTCACGATGCTCGGCGTCGTGCACGTGGGCGTGCTCGGCTCGTTCGCCGGGCTGTTGCTCGACTCGCCGAACGGCATGGGCATGTTCATCTCGGCGATCATCGTGACCGTTGCCTACGACGTCGGCGCGTTCTTCGTCGGCACCTCCATCGGCCGCACGCCACTGTCGGAGGCCAGTCCGAACAAGACCGTCGAGGGTCTCACCGGTGGCAGTCTCAGCGCCATCGCCGCGGCGATCATCATCATCGGAATCGTCGGTATGGTGCCGTTCGGCGAGAATCCCGCCGGCCTCGACGGTCTCAACGGAGGGTTCGCCACCGCGCTCGCCGTGGGTCTCGCCGCGGCCGTCTTCGCCCCGCTCGGAGACCTGGCCGAGTCGATGCTGAAGCGCGATCTCGGCGTGAAGGACATGGGCTCGCTGCTCCCCGGACACGGAGGACTGCTCGATCGTTTCGACTCGTTGTTGTTCGTACTACCTGCCGTCTATTACGTGGCGCAGCTTCGCGACATCTTCTGAGTCGATTCGCTCCGGCGTCAGCCGCCAGGATGGTGCACGGCGGCTTCGGTGAGGTCGTCGAACAGATGGAACGCGGCGGGGTCGAGACGTAGGCCGATCCGATCGCCGATCCTGGGGCCCGCGCCGGTGACCAGCACCGAGACGTGGTGCGGGCCCGCGTCGGCGCCGATGATCGCATGGCCGCCCGTCGATTCGGCCCGCGCGACCGTGGCGGGCAGGGTTCGGGGGGCGCCGACCGATTCGATCCCGACGTGTTCGGGCCGTATCCCCACCAGCAGCGATCGACCGGCGTAGCGCCTGGTGACCTCGGGGTAGGCCGGGATCTCGTGGCCGCCGAAGTCGTACCATCTCTCGTCGCCGCGAGCCCTGACCGCGATCGTGAGCACGTTCATCCCCGGCTCGCCGATGAATCGGGCCACCGCGCTGTTGACAGGGTGGTTGTACAGCTCGGTGGGCGTGCCGAGCTGGTGCAGTCTCCCGTCGACGAGCATGGCGATGCGGTGGCTCATCGCCATGGCGTCGGCCTGATCGGCCGTGGCCAGCAGCGTCGTGACGTCGTACCGGCGCTGGAGTCGGATGAGATCGTCGCGGAGCCGGCTCCGAAGGGTGCTGTCGATCCGAGCGAGCGGCTCGTCGAGCAGGAACGCACGGGGTCGGGTGACCAACGCCCTCGCGACCTGGACGGCCTGGGCCTCACCAGCCGAGAGCTGTTGTGTTCGGCGTTTCAGGAGGTGGCCGATGCGGAGCGACTCGGCTTCGAGCTCGACGCGATCGCGTATCTCGCGCGCCGGACGGCGGCGGACCTCGAGCGGGAACCGCATGTTGGCGGCTGCCGATCGTTTCCGCATCAGCGCGGCCTCGGCGGTGACCATGCCGAAGCCCCGTGCGTGGGTGGGGATGTCATCGACGACGGCGCCGTCGACCCGGATGTGACCGCCGTCGTGGCTCTCGAGCCCGGCGAGGATTCGCAGTGCGGTGGTCTTCCCGCATCCGGATGGTCCGATGAGTGAGATCAGCTCGCCGTGCTCGATGCCGAGGTTGAGGCCGGCCAGGGCATACCGGCTCGGCTCGTAGGACTTCGTGATGTACTCGAAGGCAATCTCGGCCATGCAGGTCTCCGGCGCCGCTCGCGTGCACGGTACGCGAGCGGCGAGACGTTTCCGAGTCGGGCCGTCGCCTGCCGTCAGCGAGCGGGGAGCACCGCAACGACGAGGCGACCCATGTTCATCAATCGGCTGAAGCGGTCGGCGTCGCCGTCGAGCTTTGTCTGCAGCTCCATGCCGAGGATCAGCGAGAAGATCATGTCGGCGACATCGCCGGCCGGGAGCGAGGCTGCCCAGGGAAACGAGTCGGTCGCGTTGCGGATCGTGTCAGCGACGAATTCGAGCCATGGCCCGACCGCCTCGGTGAGCCCGGGTCGGAGATCGGGCTCGGCGGTGATGCCGCCGACGAGCTCGGCCAGGACCGTGAGGTGACCCGACGCCACGTCTTCGGCATGCAGTTCGTCGAGCCGGGCGAGGGCCGTCGCCGGGTCGGTGACGCCGCCGAGCAGGCGACGGTAGTGCACGAGCCGACGAGCCGAGCTGGCCTGCAGTGACGCGATCAAGAGGGGCTGGATGCCCTGGAAGTGGTAGTAGATCGCGGCCTGGTTGCAGCCGGCCCGGGCCGCGATGGCACGCGCCGTCGCACCGCGGAACCCCTCGGCGCGGAGGGTGTCGAAGGCGGCGTCGGTGAGCGCCTGTCGGGTTCGGGCCGGGTCGGCGCCGCGCCCCCGCTTGCGGTTCGGTGCAGTCTCGTCGGTTCTGGAGGTGGGCATGCCAACCACTGTACCAAACAATCATTTAAAACAAACGTTGACAATGGTGGAACGGCGTGATTGTGTGGTGATCAGTTATTGAAC
>JAOTZB010000249.1 GCA_029861625.1 Acidimicrobiia bacterium | reverse complement strand
TGTCCCGACGGCTCGTGCTCAGTGGGCCCCGTGGGCGTCGTCGCACCAGACTGCTTCGCCGTCGGGCACCTGCCCGCCGCCGATGCCGTCGAGCGCGGCGAACGGGCCGCATTCGTGCGGCCTGATCCAGACATGGATCATGGGGGCCAGCGCCACGTCCCGCAGCGGTGGCGCACAGGCGGTGCCGATCGGCTTGAGCCCCGCGACCTGGGGCGCGACCGGATCATCGGTGAAGCACAGATCGCCGTGCACATGCCACTGCATGAGCTGGCCGCCCCAGTCGGGCACGTCCTCGAGCGGCGTCGCGGTCGGCATCATGAACATCGCCGACACGAGCTCCTTCGAGCCGTCGGGCTGCGGTTCGAACACGAGGCTCTCCGGGTAGTCGGGGTCGAGCACGATGTCGTCGTCGATCCAGTCCCACTGGATGTAGTGCTCGTGGCCGGTGCCACCGTCGCCGATCGAGCGGAAACCGGCGGCCTCGACGACGTCGAGGTCGTTCCACTGCGGGAGGTCGCGGATCGTGGCCGCCACGAGGTTCTCGGCAAATGCCTGCTGTTGCGGGGTCACCCCGTCGACGCCGCTCAGATCGATCGGCATCGTCGGGTCGTAGGGGGTGGTGACGGCCGCACCGGTACCGGAGCCGGTGTCCTGCTCGCCGCCGTGGTCGTGGCCGCACTGGTCCGCGCGCTGGCCGTCCGCCGCATCGGCCTGGCCGGCGCCGTGGCCCTCGAGCGCGGCAAACGGGCCGCAGTCGTGCGGGGCGATCCACACGTGGACCATGGGGTTGTCGCCGCCTGCATTCACGGTGCCGGCCGGACAGACGCCGCCGTTGTCGTCGGTGACGGCCATGACCTTCGGCTCGCCGTCGTCGTCGAGTCCCCAGCAGAGGTTGGTGTGGACGTGCCACTGCATCAGCGGCCCGCCGAAGTCGACGAGGGCGGGATCGTCGATCGAGGTCTGTTTCGCGATGAACATCGCCGACACGAGCGTGCGTCGGTCGCCGTCGACCTCGTACACGAGCGACTCCGGTGCGGTGGGATCGAGGACGGTGTCGTCGTTGATGAGCTCGGTATTGATGAAGTGCTCGAAGCCGGTCGCGCTGTCGCCGATCGAGCGGTATCCGAGCGCCGCGAGCGTCGTGCTGTCGGCGAACCGGGGCAGGGCGTCCAATGTGTCGACGACGAGCCGTTCGGCCCGATCCTGCTGTTCGGGGGTGACGCCCGCGACTCCCGAGAAGTCGATCGGACCGGTCGGGTCCCACCGGCGGGGCCAGCTCGACGAGCTGTCGGCGTGGTCGCCGTGGTCATCGGCTTCCGCTGTTCCGGCGGCGACGCTCGACGCGAGCGCAGCGTCGTCCTCGTCGTGATCGTGGCCACCGGTTGCTTCGTCCGCGCTCGCCGTGTCCTCGCCGTGGTCGTGCTGGTGGGCCGAGGCACTCGCCACAGCGGGAATCGCCAGCCCCGCCGCGAGGACTGCCGGGACGATGATGGGAATGCGTCGAATCTGACGTGTCCGCATGCCGATGGCGGCGAGGGCACCGATGACCGCAACGGCGGCAAAGCCCGCGGCGGTGGTGTCGGTGAGCTGCGGACGCTCCGCGACCTGGAGGCCGTCGATCCAGGAGATCCCGAAGATGCGGGTGGCGAACCAGCCGGTGAATGCTGCCGCGTTGACCACGCCCACGGCGACAACCGCGTCGCGTGAGCGCCGCGAGAAAGCGACGGCCCCAACCGTGCACTGGGCGATCGCGAGGGCGATGAACACCCGGGCGAGCTGGGGTGTCTCGGCGTGGATGTCCACGGCCACGCCGTGCAGGAGCCCGGCGGCACCCGAGGCGACGGCCGCGACGCCGAGCAGCGACGAGTGAACGGCGCGGGGTGGGCTCGTCGCGGGCTCGTCGCCGCGACTCGCAAGTCGCGCGTCCGGTGTGGCCTGCTCACGCATGGAGGTCAAGGGTAGGTGTCGATGTCGAGAACGCGAGGGCGGGCCCGCGTCCTGCCCGTCCCGCCGTGCGCCGACAACCGCGTGGTCGTCAGGTTGTGCGGCCGAGCACGACAGGAACCCGTCGGCCGGGCTTCGAGTGATCCTGGCCGGCCCGAGGGACTGCGAGCGGGTCGACATCGGCTAGCGCCTCGTCGGCATGGCCGAACACACAATCCGGGTCGGGTCCCTCGAGCGGGAGGCCGGTGAAGAACTTGGTGGCCATGCAGCCGCCCTGGCAGGCGTCGTAGCTGCCGCAGCTCGCGCATGCGCCTGCGCTCTGCGGTTCTCGCAGCTCGAGGAAGAGATCGCTGTCGCGCCATACCGAGGTGAACCCGCCGGAATCGCGAACGTTGCCGGCCAGGAACTCGTCGTGGATGACGAACGGACAGGCGTACACATCACCGATGGGGTCGATGAGACACACGACGCGGCCGGCGCCGCACAGGTTGAGCCCCGGCAGTGGGTCGCCGAGGGCAGAGAGGTGGAAGAACGAGTCGCCGGTGAGGACGTCGGGTCGGGCCCGGAGCCACTGGTACAGCTCGACCTGCTGGGGACCGGTGAGGCGCAGCTCGTGGTACACGTCGGCGCCCCGCCCCGACGGGCGGAGGCGGGTGATGCGGAGCTCGGCGCCGTGGTCGGCCGCGAGCCGTTCGAACGCATCGAGCTGGCCGACGTTGTGCCTGGTGGCGACGACGCTGATCTTGTATCCCTCGAAGCCGGCCCGAGCGAGGTTGTCCATGGCCCGACGGACGGCCGAGTACGACCCGTCGCCGCGAATCGGGTCGTTCGTCTCGGCATCGGCGCCGTCGAGGCTCAGCTGCACGTCGACGTCGGTGAGCCCAGCGAGGCGGGTGGCCTTCGCGCCGTCGAGCAGGTACCCGTTGGTGGAGAACTTCACGCCGACGTTGTTGGCGAGCGAATGCTCTAGCAGTTCGAAGAAGTCGCGGCGAACGAGTGGTTCGCCGCCGCCGATGTTGACGTAGAAGACCTGGAGATCGTGCAGCTCGTCGATCACGCGCTTGGCCTCGGTGGTCGTCAGTTCACGCGGGTCTCGCTGGCCCGACGAGCTCAGGCAGTGCACGCACTCGAGGTTGCATGCGTAGGTGAGCTCCCAGGTGAGGCAGATGGGGGCATCGAGGCCTCCCTTGAGCTGATCGACGAGGGCCGGGGTGTCAGCGGGCACAGATGACCTCGGCTTCTTCGAGCGAGGCCAGGGCGCGCCGGTAGCTGCCCGGGCTGTGGGTCCCTCCGGCGGCATCGATGGCGTCGGCGGCCGTGTCGTGATCGGCGAGCGACTCGACCAGCGCCACCAGCGAGGGTGACTTCAAGAAGACCAGTCGGCGGGTGTCGAAGTGATAGGCCAGCGCGCCGAACGGCTCGGGGCGCAGCCCGATCCTCGGTGACATCCGCAGGGCGCGGTCGGCGTCGAACACGGCGATCCGGTCGGTCCGCGTGTCAGTAGACACCGCACATGCCATCGATGGAGATCTCCTCGACGAGCAGCTCTTCTTCGACGGACTCGTCGGCGACGGCCGTCTGGGCCGTGGCGACGGGTTCGTCGCCGCGCTGATCGGATTCGGATGCAGGCTCCACGAGGGCCTCCTGGGTGCTGTCGCCGGGTCTCGTCGCCCCGGTGCTCTGCGCAGCCTACCGTTCGGTTCGTGACCGACGAGCGCCGAGCCGATTCGCCGCCACCCCTGGTGCTCGACGATCGCGTGCGTCGCCGCGGCTCGACGCTGATCGGCGGGAGCCCGGTCCGGGTGTTGCGTCTCGCCGACGAGGGCACCGTCGTGCTCGACCGGCTGCTCACGGGGGAGCGGTCGTGGTCGTCGGCGTCCGATCGTCTCGCCCGCCGCTTGCTCGATGCGGGTCTCGCCCATCCGATTCCGTCCCCGGGGTTCATCGGTCTCGACGCCGTGACCGTGGTCGTGCCGGTGCGTGACGACGCACGCGGGCTCGAACGCCTGCTCGACAGTGCTGCACTCGACGGCGTCGCACGGGTCGTCGTCGTCGACGACGGATCTCGGTCGCCCGACGTGGGCGAGGTCGCGACGCGATACGGCGCCGATCTGGCGAGGAACAGCGTGTCGGGTGGGCCGGGCGCCGCGAGGAACCGCGGATGGCTCCTTGCGTGCACAGATGTCGTCGCCTTCGTGGACGCCGATTGCCTGCCGCCTCCCGGGTGGCTCGAGCCGCTGCTGGCTCACCTCGTCGACGAAGACGTGGTCGTCGTGGCGCCGCGGATTGCCGGACCCGTCGATCCGGTCGGCCTGCTCGAGTCATTCGAGGCCGATCGTGCGCCGCTCGACCGGGGACCGAGGCGGGGGCGGGTCGCAACCGGGGCCGTGCCGTTCGTACCGTCGGCCGCCCTGGTGGTCCGGCGCCGGGCCCTCCAGGAGTCGGGGGGATTCGACGAAGCGGTACGCGTCGGCGAGGACGTCGACCTGGTGTGGCGGCTCACGGCCATGGCCACGGTGCGCTACGAACCAGACGTCGTCTGCGCCCACGAGACCCGACTCGGTCTCGCCGAGTGGCTTGGTCAGCGCGTCGGCTACGGGATGTCCGCGGCGCGGCTCGATCGGCGCCATCCCGGGCGAGCCACGCCGATCGACATGAACGTGTGGACGGTCGTCGGATGGGGCCTGGTGGCCACCGGTTCCAGGCGAGGTGCAGTCGCCGGCCTCGGCGTGGCCGCCGTCTCGACGGCCGCACTGGGGAGGAAGTTGCACGGACGGGTCGAGTCGCCGATCGGAGAAGCGCTGCGCTTGGCTGGCCCCGGCCACGCGCGCGCCGGGGCCTGGTTGGCATCGGCGCTGCGTCGGGTGTGGTGGCCCGCGGCGCTCGGAGCCGGCGTGTTGTCCCGGCGGGTCCGCCCGGGGTTGGCCGCCGCGTTCATCGCCTATCCGCTGATGGAGGCGCTGGCCCGCAAGCCCCGGGTCGGAGTCGTGCGATCGGCCGGGCTCGCGGTCCTCGACGATGTTGCATACGGCGCCGGGGTCTGGTTGGGCTGTCGGCGCGAGCGCTCGTGGTCGGTGCTGCGTCCCAGACTGCGACGGACGACACCCGGCACGAACGTTCAGTCGTCCTCGAACCAACGGCGCTCGACAGCGTTGGCGGCCGCGGCGTTGCCGGCAGTGCGGTGAGCGGCCGCCAGCGCGTCGACGTGGTCCTTGCTCCACGGCTCGGCGGCAACCAATGCCTCCAGCGCCGCGATCTGGCTCGGACCGGATGACGCGGCCACCTGCTCGGCGGCTTCGAGGGTGAGCCGGGCAACAGTCGACCGTTGCTCGTCGACCCAGTCGGCTTCGGGACAGTCGGGAGCCAGGCCCCGCGCCAGGGCCGTGAACGCCGCCTGGTGGTCTCCGTTCGCGAGCGCCCCTCGCGCCGCCTCGACATCGGTCTCGGCGCGGACCACGACCCGGTCGCCGACAGCCTCGACGTGACGCGAGGCCTCGCCCCGCTGACGGCCGGGCTCGAGCACACGTCTGATCTCGCTGAGCGCCGTGCGCAGCAGCGTTCGACCCTTGTCCGGGTCGCGGGCCGGCCAGATCTCCTCGATGACCTGCTCGCGGCTGCGTCCGCTCGGTGAGGCGATGGCCAGAACGCTGAGCACCTCGAACGCCTTCTTCGACTTCCAGTCACCGGGGCCGATCGATCCGTCGGCTGTGGTGGCGCGCCAGTGTCCGAGGAGCTCGACCAGCAGTGGCGCGGCCGTGGTG
>JAOTZB010000248.1 GCA_029861625.1 Acidimicrobiia bacterium | reverse complement strand
GGATCCCCAGGCCTCGATGGCGTCGGGCACCACCACCGAACGGCCCCATGCCTCCGTCGATGTCTGCATCGAAGAGGGTGTGCCGCTCTTCTGTGCCGGTCTGGGCAATCCCGGCTTCATGGTCGATGCGGCCCACGAGGCCGGCATGCTCGTGCTGGGCATCGCCGGCAACGCCAAGAACGCGGGCCGCATCGCCGCTTCCGGCGCCGACCTCGTGGTGGCCCAGGGCCACGAAGCCGGCGGTCACACCGGCCGAATCGGCTCGGTGGCACTGTGGCCCCAGGCCATCGACGCCGCCGAGCCCGCCCCGGTGCTCGCGGCGGGCGGCATCGGCGACGGCCGGGGCGTGGCCGCTGCGCTGGCCATGGGCTGTGCGGGGGTGTGGGTAGGTACCCGCTTCCTGGCCTCGGAGGAAGGTGGCGCCATCGACGCCCAGAAGCAGGCCATCGTCGACGCGACCGACGAGGACACCCGCCGCACGCTGGTGTACACGGGCAAGACATCCAGGGCCACCTACAACAAGTTCCATGACCTGTGGGACGAGTCGGGCCTCGAGCCCCTCCCCTTCCCACTCCAGGTCGTGCTGTCGTCGGCGGTGGTGGCCATGCTCGACCAGGGCGGCCGCTCGGAGTACGTGGGTCCGTTCGCCGGGCAGGTCTCGGGGCTGATCCACGAGATCGAACCGGCCTCGCGGATCGTGGAGCGCATGGTGGCCGAGACGGTCGACATCCTCGGCCGCCGCCTTCCTGCCCGGGTGAAGGTCGACCTCGGCTGAGTCGGCCCGGCCCACAGGACGTCCTGGCGGGTCGGGTTGGTGGGTGACCGGTGCGGCCGCGACGACCGATCCCAGAGCCCGGGAGGACCGGCGGCCAGGAATCGGTTGCGCCACGTGCGCACCGTCTCTAGGCGTAGGTCCAGTCGGGACGCTTGAGCGCTTGACGCTCGTCGAGAACGAAGCGGTCGTCGACCAGATCGACGAGCTTGGTGACGAGCAACCCGCGTGGCTCGCCGCGCACACCGTTGCGGATGTCAGCCAGCAGGCTGCCGACCACCCGCTGGGCCTGCGTCGGCAGGTAGCAGCGGGCGGCGTCGTCGACTCTTCCCAGCCGTGCTGACAGGACACCCAGGTCGAGGACCCCAGCGTCAAGGCTGTGCTCGAGGATCGCGGTCACCGCGTCGGTTCCGAGCTTGCACGCCGGGCACTGCCCGCACGACTCGATCCACAAGAACCGGGACACGGCGCCGGCCAACTCGATCGGGTCGGTGCGATCGTCGTACACGATGAACCCACCCGTCCCGAGGCCGGCGCCCGCAGACGCCATGCCCTCGAAGCTGACCGGCGTGTCGAGCTGATCCCCACGCAACACCGGATTGGCGATACCCGAGAGGACGTACCGGGCGGAGCGGCCCGGCGGCATACCGCCGCCGAGCTCCTCGATCACCTCGCTGACAGGAGTACCGAGCTCGAACTCACCCACGCCGTGGCGGAGCGTGTCGCCCGAGACAGTGCACACGATCGTGCCCGGCGACTCGTTGGTACCGAGACTGCGGTACCAGTCGGCGCCCTTGCGGACGATGGCCGGGACGGCCGAGAGCGTCTCGACGTTGTTCACCAGGGTCGGGTTCGAGCCCTCGGTGTCGCGATCCTCCAGCGTCCGTCCCGCCGACCAGCCCACCTGTGGGCGGGCCGAGAACAGCCCGTAGATGTACGGCGGGAACAGCCGGGGCAGCGGATCCTCGCCCTCGATGACCTCGAGCAGGGCCTTCTCCTCCCCGTAGAGGTACTGTCGGGGCCCGAGACGAGCTCGATGCTCACCCCGTGTGCCCACCCGGCGTCGGCCACCTCGGCGACGGCACGTTGCAGCCGCTCGCGCTCGGTCGTGAACGACTCCTTCAGGGCGACGAACACGCGGCGAGCGCCCACGACACGCGCGGCGACCAGCGCACCCTCTACGACGAGGAACGGGTTGTGGCGCAGGATGGAGCGATCCTTGTACGTCCCTGGCTCGCCCTCGGCACCGTTGGCGACGACGAAGCGTTCACCCGCGGCCGGACCGCCGGAGAGTATCGACCGCCACTTGACCCCAGCGGGGAACCCGGCTCCGCCCCGCCCCCGCAGTCCCGACCGCACGAGCTCCTCGACGATGACGTCGGCGTCGACCGCACTGGCGAGCTGTACCGCCTCGCCACCTCCGGCGCGCTCGTAGTCGGCGAGGGTCGCCACCGGGTCGCCTGCCAGAAGCACGCGTTGTTGGGTCACGGCGGGTCCTCCCGGGAACGCCCGGCCGCAGTCTGCCACGGCGGGTACTGCAACCCGGAGGTAGTACCCGCTCGACGGTGGCTTGCCCTCAGATGGCGATGGTGGCGCCGACGAACTCGACGCTGAACGCCTCGCACCAAACGAGCACCGTGTACTCGCCCGGGGCGAGCTCGGTGCCGGGCGGCAGCTCGTAGTTCTGGTCGCCGATGTTGCCCTTGAGTGCACCGAGATGGATCGAACCTTCCGGGAGGGAGGTCTGGTCGGGCCCGGGCACGAGGTACACCTCGAGGTCGGGGCCGTTCTCGATGTCGAAGTTCTCGAAGCGCAGCACCAGCGAGCCATCGGGGTTCTGGAAGATGCCGGCATCGCCGGTTCCCGAATGGCCGGCGAGGCCGACGAACTGACCGGCTCCGAGCAGCACGGGTTCGGCGGCGGCTGGAGGAGCTGGCGATTCCGCTTCGGTCGGCTCGCTTGCGGTGGCGCCCTCGTCTCCCTCGATCGGCGCAGCCGGCGGAGCGGCATCGGTCGCTGGCTCCTCTCCGGCGTCCGGCGTGGCGGGGGCTGTGGGGGCCTGGTCGGTCTCTTCGGCACCGAGCTGCGCGGAGATCGACGTCGAAAACTCCTCGTCGACCACGTCGTCGATGAAGTAGGGCGAGAGCAGCCACCAGTTGACGATCACGAACGGCACCACCAGCACGATGACCCGAATGACCGCGGGCACGCGCAGCCAGAGCATGGCAACGAAGGCGACTGCGGCAAGGACCGTCCCGCCGACGGTGAACAGCAGTGTCCGCTCGTTCTCGAACGGGGCTTCGAGGATGTCCGGCTCGAGGAGAACCAGCAGGAGCATGACCGCCGCGATCAGCGCGCCGACGATGATCTCGAGGCGTGTGATGCGGCCGATGAGCGTGCGGGGTAGGGATTCTGACGCCGACTCGCGGTCTTCGTCGTTCGCAGGAGGGATCTGTGTTTCGGTCATCATCTGAGGAGATAACGCCGGACGTGCCCATCGAGTTCCGACGATCCCGCTCCAAGTACCGTAACCGTCAGGCCAGGGCGAGACCGTCCTCGCGGATGTGGGCCGTGGTTTCGAGCGCTCCCACCGTGGCGCTGGTGTCCGCCGGCCAGGCAGCGCGACTCGGCCATATCCGCCGTGGCTCGGCGGTGACCATCACGGTCCGGTGCGGGGGAGCTGGCTCGCAGTTGCTCGACTACCAGTCGATGGGGGGATTGGGCGGAAAGAGGTCGTTGCGCTCTAGCGCCAACTGCTGGCAGTCCCAGCTCTCGTCCACTCGTTGCCAGATGACCGGGTTTCGAGCGGGGTCAGGGTGCTGGACCCACTGTGCCGGCGTCAGAAAGATGTCATCGGTCGCCCCGATGATCAGCTGTTCGGACCGGTCGGTGATGGAGCCCTCGAAGCGGTCGGGTGTCTGCTCGGTCACGTCGTACGCGAAGATCTCCCGGCGGGCCAGGTACAGATCACCCTCGAGATCCTCCGAGATCTTGATATGGGCCGTGACCCCGGGGAAGCCATCGCCGTCGCTGTCGATGATCCGAGGATCGTCGGGGTCCGTCGGGAGCACGTCGGTGGCGGGGTCCTCTAGTGCGATGCCGATCGGCGTCGGCGTCGCCGGTCGCTCGACACGTAGGCGGCCGTCCTCGGCCGAGACCTCGAGCGGGGTGTCGACGGGGATGATCGCCGAGGTGGCTTCGTCAGAGATCGAAGTCTCGATGCCCTGGTCGTTCTCCATGTCGGCGTGGCAGAACCGTTGCGTGTTCCAGAGCACGCCGTCTCGCAGCTCGATGTCGCTGAATCCAGTGGAGATGATGTAGCTACGGAACACGTCGTCCTCGTAGGCCACGGCGTCGAAGTGCGCCCATCGGCCCACCAGGTCGTCGGCCCCGGGGGGCAGGTCGGGGCCGGTCTCGGGAGTCGGCTGGAGGTCGGCGGGAGCTGCGGTCGAGGAGGATGAGGTCGTCTCGTCGGCATTCGTCGCGGCCCCGCCCCCAGAACTACATCCAGCCATGACGATCATCACCACCGCACAGGTTCCGCCAGCGAGCATGGGCCGAGATCGAGCACTGAACGCCTTCACGCGTGCGTCCTTTCGTGTGTAGCCGGGCTGCGGTCCACCGACGAGATCTGGCGCCAGCACGGGTGGAGAGCCGGACCCGCCGCCGTCAGACGGTACCGGTTCCCGGGCACGTTCTTGCCTCCGCTGCGTCTGGATCGGCTCGTCTGGCGATCTCCAGGCACAAACCACTCCGTGTGGCCGCCGGGTCGCTGTACGCCTTCGCTGACTCCGAGCAGACGACGCGAGCGATAACCGTCGACGCCTACCTCGATGAGGTCGCCATTCGGGTGCGAACGCACGAGGTGAAGTCGACAAGACGTCGAGCGATGGCACCAATGCCGCCGTGAACATCATCGAGCGGGCGGCCGCTGGAGACATCTCCATGATCGTGCTGACCAGCCAGGGTCGGTCCGGCATCGGGCGTTGGCTGCTGGGTAGCGTCGCCGACAAGGTGGCCCGATCGGCCACAGTTCCCGTGGTGATCGTGCCGAGTGCTGGGCGAGGCGAATAGGGCCATCGACGGTCGTCTGAGACAGATGCCCTCACCGACGTGCGCCAGCCGAGACTCGCGGTTCGCAGGGCCGTGCAGGGTGACCTTTGGCCCTGACCGTCTGCCGGGGGTTCCACGAGGGTTGTCGTCATGCGAATCGCTGGCGTCGCCGCACTGTTGTCGTTGGCGCTGCTGATCGCGTTGGCCGCGACGGCCGGGACCCAGACAGCGGCTGCCGGTGGCCGTGGGGCGCACGAGGAGTTCACTTGTGGTGGTGAGCCAGCGACGATCCTGGGGTCGACGGGTCCGGACACGATCGTGGGAACACCGGGGCCTGATGTGATCATGGCTCGTGCCGGTGACGACACCATCGCCGGGCGCGGGGGCGACGACATCATCTGTGGCGGGATCGGCGCCGACACCATCTTCGGTGGCGAGGGGAACGACTCGATCGAGGGAGGTTGTTGCGGCTACGAGGACGTCATCCATGGTGGCGGCGGCGATGACCGCATCGATGGTGACCGTGGTCTACTGCTGGTCACGGGCGGCGACGGTGACGACGAGATCTCGGTACGGATTGCCCAACGAGTGTTCGGCAACGACGGCGACGACACGATCAACGTGCCGGGTGTCGTGCTCGATGTTGTCCGCGGCGGGGAAGGAAACGACACGCTCTCGGTTGAGGGTAGTTCCTCCTTGCTCTACGGCGGTCCGGGCGACGACGAGCTGTTCGGGTCCAAACACGGCCAGCGGTTGTTCGGTGGCCCGGGCCACGACACGATCACCGATCGGGGCGGCGGGACCGGTTCCGACGAGATGCGCGGTGGCCCAGGAAACGACATCCTGCGCGGGGCCAGCAGAACCCAGCTGATGTGGGGCGGTCGCGGCAACGACGAGCTCGACGGGGGCTC
>JAOTZB010000247.1 GCA_029861625.1 Acidimicrobiia bacterium | reverse complement strand
TTCGCGAACATCCGGTACATGACGGCGACACACATCGGTACCTGGGCGATCGACAAGCTCATCCGCTTCGCGCTCCTTCCCCGTGGCGGCGAACCGATCATCTGGGACTTCGGCAGTGCCGCGAAACACCATCAGCTGTACAACCCGTGGCTCGACCACGGCCATGCCCATGCGGGCACTCCCGGGGAGTCGTGCCACCAGCAGCATGGCTCGCGCGCCGGGTTGTCGACCTTGCGTGGAGCGATCCCGCCAGGAGCCGGTATGGCCGAAGACGTCGCCGAGAAGGTGTACGACGTGCTCGCGGAGCACGGTCTCGAGAACGAGCCGGTGGGCATCGACGTGGCCGAGATGCCGGTGCTCGCCGCCCTGGCGCAGCGGGGTCTGCAGATGGTCGACGGTCAGCAGGTGTTCCTCGAGGCCAGGCGCATAAAGACCGAGGACGAGATCACCCTGCTGACCCACGCGTGTTCGATGGTCGATGCCGCGTACGAGGAGCTCTACCGATACCTTCGGCCCGGCGTTCGCGAGAACGAGTGTGTCGGACTCGTCAACAAGACGCTGCTCGACCTCGGCTCGGAGCACGTGGAAGGGGTCAACGCGATCTCGGGTGAGCGCTGTGCACCGCATCCACACGTCTACAGCGACCGCATCATCCGGCCCGGCGACCCCGCCTTCTTCGACATCCTCCACAGCTACAACGGCTATCGAACCTGTTACTACCGGACGTTCCAGGTCGGCAGCGCATCGCCGGCCCAGCGTGATGCCTACAAGATCTGTCGCGAGTACATCGACAAGGCGATCGCGCTCGTCAAGCCGGGGGCTACAACGGCAGACATCTGCGAGGTGTGGCCGGCAGCGACCGAGTTCGGATTCGCGAACGAGATGGACGCGTTCGCCTTGCAGTACGGCCACGGCGTGGGACTCTCGATCTGGGAGCGGCCGATCTTCAGCCGGCTGATCTCGTTCGATCACCCCGAGGTCCTCGAAGAGGGCATGGTGTTCGCGCTCGAGACGTACTGGCCGGCGAAGGACGGGTGGTCGGCGGCCCGCATCGAGGAAGAGGTGGTTGTGACCGCCGACGGGTGCGAGGTCATCACCCGATTCCCGGCCGAGGATCTCCTCGTGTGTGGCACCCGGTACTGGACCTTCGACGGAGCCCTCCCGACCCTGCGTGAATCGCAGTCGCACCTCAACACCGCCGAGGGCAGGCGCAAGTGAGCGGCACCTCCTCAGAGGTGGACTCGCCGGCAACGACGGCTCGTCCTGGCTACGGCCAGCACGACCCGATCTATCCCGAGCCATTCGACGACAGTCTCGACCGTGCCGATATCCCGATCGAGACCCGACTCGAGCTGTACCGAAAGCAACAGGAGATCCGACAGCTCGAGCAGCGGTTGTACGACCTGTTCGTCCAGAACCTGGTGAAGGGGACCAGCCATCTCGCGCTGGGTATGGAGGCAGCAGGAGCGGCGTTCGGTGTGGCACTGAGCTCCGACGACTACAGCTTTGCGACGTACCGCGGTCACGGCCACACGATCGCCAGAGGTGTACCACCAGAACCCATCATCGCCGAGATGCTCGGACGATCGACGGGTCTGCTCGGAGGCAAGGGCGGGTCGATGCACCTGACCAGCGTCGAGCACGGCATGATGGGCAGCTACGCCATCATCGGCGCCCACCTCTGTATCGCCAACGGCGCGGCGTGGTCGGCCAAGCTCCGCGCGAGCGGCCAGGTGGCGGTGGCATTCTTCGGCGATGGCGCCACGAACATCGGAGCATTCCACGAGGCGGTCAACTATGCGGCCGTGTACGAACTGCCCACGATCTTCGTCTGCGAGAACAACCTCTACATGGAGTACACCTCCATCGGACAGGTGACCCCCGTGGCGAATCCTGCAGCCGACCGGGCCTCGGCCTATGGAATCCCCTCGACGGTTGTCAACGGGAACGACGCCGATGCGGTGTATCTGGTCGCACGCGAAGCGATCGAACATGCTCGTTCCGGCGGGGGCCCGTCGATCATCGAGACCAAGACCTACCGCCACGGGGGCCACAGTCGAGCCGACCCGGGGACTTACCGTCCCGACGACGAGCTCGAGGTGTGGATGGCGCACGACCCCATCCCCATGTATCACCAGCGGCTGCTTCGCATCGGCGTCGGCGAGCGGGAGCTCACCGAGATCGAGACGAGTGTCGCGGCCGCAATCGACGCGGCCACGGAGGCGGCCAAGAGTGCACCACCCCCGGACGCAGAGGCGCTCTGGACCAACGTGTGGGCCGACGGAGGATGGCAATGGCGGAACTGACGTACCGCGAGGCCGTGTCGCGAGGGATCGCGCAGGAGATGCGCCGCGACCCGAGCGTCGTCTTCCTCGGTGAAGACGTTGCCGGTGCCGGCGGCGTGTTCAAGACCACAACTGGCTTGCTCGACGAGTTCGGCCCCGTCCGGGTCGTCGACACGCCGATCTCCGAACAGGCAATCCTCGGCGCGGCCATGGGCGCGGCGATGACCGGCATACGTCCGATCGCCGAGATCATGTTCTCCGACTTCTTCGCCGTGTGCTGGGACATGGTGGTCAACGAGATCGCGAAAGCTCGCTACATGACCGATGGACAGGTCGACTGTCCCCTCGTGATCCGCACCGGCAACGGCGGATCGGTCCGCTTCGGCGCCCAGCACTCCCAGAGCGTGGAGAACTGGGCGATGGCGGTGCCCGGGATCAAGGTGGTCGCGCCTGCCACCGCCCACGACGTCGTCGGGCTCATGGCCGCTGCAGTGCGCGACCCCGACCCGGTGCTCTTCTTCGAGCACAAGGCGCTCTACGCGACGAAACAGGATGTCGCCGACGGCGAGGTCGTCGAGGAGCTGGGGCGGGCCCGGGTTCGCCGCGAAGGCTCCGACTGCACGATCGTGGCGCTCGCGCTCATGGTGCCGAGGGCGCTCGAGGCAGCCGAGCAGCTCGCGTCCGAAGGAATCGACTGCACCGTGATCGATCTGCGGAGTCTCATCCCGCTCGACATGACCACGGTTCTCGATTCGATCCAGGCGACGAGTCGTCTGTTCACCGTCGAGGAGAACCCCCAGGCATGTGGGTGGGGTGCCGAAGTCGCCTCGATCGTCGCGAACGAGGCGTTCTGGGATCTCGACGGTCCTGTCGTGCGTATCACCACGCCCCACCTGCCGCTGCCCGCCTCCGACGTGCTCGAAGACCTCGCCATCCCATCCGTCGAACGAGTCGCGGAGACGATCCGCAAGGCACTCAACTGATGAACGACCGCCGCCCGATGTCGCCCCGTGGGCTTCCCTGCAGTCATCCCGGCACACCCCTCCGGCCGGGGTGGCTGCAGGTCGAAGCACTGGCATCCAAAGAAGGAGAAACGAGATGAGAGCTGCCGTCTACCACGGTCGACGCGATGTACGAGTCGAGGAAGTGCCCGATCCGACCGGACCGGCGGCTGGCGAGGTGCTCGTTGCGCCCATGCTGTGTGGCATCTGCGGGACCGATGTGCACGAGTTCACCCACGGGCCCATCGTCACGCCTGTCGAACCACACCCACTGACCGGCGCAACGAATCCCCAGATCCTCGGGCACGAGTTCAGCGCCGAGGTCCTGGAGGTGGGCGAGGGCGTCACCCACGTGCGGCCCGGACAGCGCGTCTCGGCGATGCCGTTGATCTACTGCGGGACCTGTTACTACTGCCGCCTCGGGCACAACCATCTCTGTGAACGGATGGGTTGCACGGGCCTGAGCCACGCGTGGGGCGGCCTCGCCGAGGCGGCGGTGGTCGGAGCCAGCCAGCTCTCGCCGCTGCCCGACGAGCTCGACGATCAGCAGGGAGCATTGATCGAACCGATCGCGGTTGCGGCCTACGGTGTCGACCGCGCTGGCGTCGCTCCGGGCACCTCGGTGCTGGTCACGGGGGGCGGGCCGATCGGAATGCTCAGCGCGGAGTATGCGATCGCACGAGGCGCGACCACGGTCATGCTCTCGGAGCCGAATCCGAAACGACGTCGAATCGCCGAATCACTGGGCCTGACCGCGGTATTCGATCCGAGCAGCGACGATGTCGTCGGTGAGGTCCGAGAGCTGACCGGCGGCATCGGGGCCGATGTGTCGATCGAGTGTGCCGGAGCCGGCCCCGCGCTCGACGTGTGCCTCCGGGCCACTCGATCGCGGGGAACGGTCTCGCAGACCGGGCTGCACGTGAAACCCGCCACCATCGATGCGTTCGAGCTTGCGCTGCGCGAGGTGACGCTCGTCGGCACATGGTGCTACCCGGTGACCGACTGGCCCCGGATCATCGCACTCGTCGCATCCGGAAAGATGACGGGATCGGCTGCCGTGACCGCCACGGTCGGGATCGAGGACACGGTCAATGGCTTCGAGCGGTTGGTCGACCCGACCGGTGGCGACGTGAAGATCCTGATCGACCCTCGCTCGTAGGGCCAGAGCAGACGTAGCGCAAGACACGAACCACCCCGAGATGACAAGGGAGCGATGATGACAGTTGAGGACAAGCGGGTGCTGGTGACTGGCGCGGCACAGGGAATCGGCCTGGCGATCGTCGAACGTCTTGCTGCCGAGGGTGCCGCGGTGTGTGTGGCCGATCTCAACGCCGACGGCGCCGAACAAGTCGCTGCGGCAATCCGCGAGAGCGGCGGCGTGGCGGTTTCCGCCGGTGGCAACGTGGCCGAGCGGGCCGACATCCGGAGCATGATCGACCTGTGTGTGGCGGAGCTGGGCGGCCTCGACGTCATGTTCAACAACGCCGGGTTCAACAAGCCTCAACCCTTCCTGGAGGTGACCGAGGAGGTGTGGCACCAGGTCATGAATGTGAACGCGCTCGGCGTGATGATGGGATGTCAGGAGGCGGCGAAGACGATGATCGCGCAGGGAACGGGTGGCAAGATCGTGAACACCGCCTCGATCGCGGGCCGCGAGGGCTTTCCGAGCTTCGTTCCCTACTGCGTGTCGAAGTTCGGCGTGGTTGCGATCACGCAGGCGGCTGCCCGGGCGCTCGCGGAACACAACATCACGGTGAACGCGTTCGCCCCGGGTGTCGTGGCAACGCCACTGTGGGAGCAGCTCGACCTCGATCTCATGGAGATCGGCGATTCGGAGCGGCCCGGGCAAGCAATGGAGGACTTCTCCGCGGGGATCCTCAAGGGTTTCGCGGCCCAGCCGAACGACATCGCCGGCACCGCCCGATTCCTGGCCTCGGCCGACTCGGACTACATGACCGCCCAGGTGATCATGATCGACGGAGGGATGGTCCTCGTATGAGCCTCACGTTCGACCTCTGGTACGACTTCCGGAACCCGCCGCAGTGGCATCGGAACCCGGCCGACCTGTACGCAGAGGTTCTCGACCAGATCAGCTGGGCCGATGACCTCGGTTTCTCGTGTGCCTGGGTGTCGGAGCATCACTTCACCGAGGAGGGCTATCTCCCGTCGGTGTTCTCGGCCATGTCGGCGATGGCAATGCGCACGACCAACATGCGACTCGGTACTTCGGTGCTGCTTGCACCGCTGCACCACCCGTTGCGCCTCGCAGAGGAGGCTGCGGTGGTCGATGCGATCTCGGGTGGCCGACTCGACCTGGGTCTCGCTCCGGGGTACCGAGTCGCCGAGTTCGAGGCGATGGGCGTACCGAAGGCCGAGCGCGGCTCGCGCACCGACGAGACGATCGAACTGCTGATCAAGGCCTGGACCGAGGATCGGGTCGAACACGACGGCA
>JAOTZB010000245.1 GCA_029861625.1 Acidimicrobiia bacterium | reverse complement strand
CCGTTCGAGCCGGACCGAGCCGCGCCGGTCGCAGGGGCGTGGCGGGGGTGGGTCCAAGTCGCGGGGTCGTGATGATCGTGGTGGTGATCGTGGCGGGAGTGGGTCCAAGTCGCGGGGTCGTGATGACCGCGGCGTTGGCCGGCGCGATGAGCGGGAGCGACGTGATCACGCGGCGCGGTGGCCCGATGGCGACCCGGCCGACAATCCAGAGCTCGCCGAGCGGAAGTGGGGGAGCGTGGCGCGCCGCGGGACCCGCCAGCTCGTCTCGCCCCCGGGTGAGGACGAGTCGGGAGCCGGGTCGGGCCCCTCCGACGATCGAGCCGACTCGGCGGTCCACGACCACGTTGGTCGCGCCGACACCGAGACCGACGCGGGTGCGATTCCCCGACGTGACCGCGATGAGGAGCGGGCCCGGCTGCGCGGCGAGGCCCGAGCGGCGATCGACCGAGTGAGTGGTACAAGTCCTTCCCCAGCCGGCGCGCGGGTCCCACCCTCGCACGAGCGTGTGGCACTCCCGGCGCGTCCTCGAAAGATCGAGGACCTGAAGGAGTCACTCGTCCGCGTCTTCGGCGATCGGCGCGGGCCGCGCATGCGCCGGCGAGTCCTCGATGCGGCCGAGGCGTTCGACGAAGAGCGCTTCGGTGATGCCATCCAGATCCTCAAGCCCGTGCGTGACGGTGCGTCCGAGATCGCCGAGGTACGAGAGCTCCAGGGGCTCGTGTTGTACCGCCTCGGTCGATGGAAACAGGCGGCGAAGGAGCTGGAGGCATTCCGGGAGCTCACGGGCTCGACAGAACAGCATCCGGTGCTGACCGACTGTTACCGAGCCCTCTCGCGTTGGAACGATGTCGACGACCTGTGGCTCGAGCTCCGAGAGGCCTCACCCGATGCCGCAACGGTGGCCGAGGGCCGGATCGTCGTTGCGGGAGGACTGTCCGACCGCGGGCAGGTGCAAGATGCGGTTCGGCTGTTGGAGAAGGCCTGGAAGTCGCCGAAGAAGGCGAGCGAGCATCATCTCCGGACCGCATACGCCCTCGCCGATCTCCATGAGCGCGCCGGCGATGTCCCGAAGTCGCGTGCGCTCTTCTCCTGGCTCGTTCGCCAGGATCCCGAGTTCGCCGATGTCGGTCGGCGGCTCGAGGTCCTGGGTTGACCGACGCCGTCACACCCCTTCACTAGGTTCGGGACTCCTTCCCCGCGTCCATCGTCGATCGCTCCGTCCGATCGCGTCCGGAAGGAAGTCACATGCCGTCCAACCCCGCTTCGTCCCCGTCCCCTGCGCCGATCGCGCCCTCACGAGCCCGCGATGGCAACCGACCGGCCGGTTCGCTGAATCTCGCGCTCGTCGTCGGCACGTTGTCGAGTGACCCACGGGCTCGACTACTGCCGTCGGGCTCGACCCTCGTCCAGCTCGAGATGACGACGGCCGGCTCGCCCGCCGAGAGCGTGCCTGTCGTCATGTTCGATGGTCCGACGTCCATCGACTCGCTCCGGGCCGGCGACGAGGTGGTGGTCCTCGGGCGGGTCCGTCGCCGCTTCTTCCGGGCGGGCACGGTCAGCCAGAGCCGCACCGAGGTCGTGGCAGATCGGATCGTGAAGTCGGCCCGACGGCGCTCGGTTGCTCCCGTCGTCTCGACAGCCCGCGAGCGTCTCGACGAGATCGACTCGCGCCTCACCGGATGATCGCCGCGACAGCCGGGAGGGCTCCCCGCACGATTTGTGCACATCCGCGTCCCGAGATGGCACGATCTCGCCCACGCGCTGGGTAGTGTTCGACTCGTTGAGGACGCGGTTTCGGCCGCGCATGTCGATCCGAGGATCAAAGGGGATCCATGGCTGATACCGCTGCGGTGCCCGAAGTGCGCCAGCTCGACAGCATCATCGTTCGATTCGCGGGCGATTCCGGCGACGGCATGCAGCTCACCGGCGATCGCTTCACGAACGCGAGCGCGGTGTTCGGGAACGATCTCTCGACGCTGCCGGAGTTTCCGGCCGAGATCCGGGCACCCCAGGGCACACTGGCCGGCGTCTCCGCGTTCCAGGTGCAGGTGTCCGACCACGACATCACCACCCCGGGCGACGCGCCGAACGTTCTCATCGCGATGAACCCGGCCGCGCTCAAAAAGGAGCTGCACCGTCTCGAGCCGGGCGGCACGATCATCGTGAACGAGGACGCCTTCGAAGATCGGAACCTGGCCAAGGCCGGCTACGACGAGACGCCCCTCGAGGACGGGTCGCTCGATGCCTACACCATGTTCAAGGTGCCGATGACGTCGCTGACCAAGGAGGTCTGCAAGGACATCGGCGTGAAGCCTCGCGACGCGGAGCGGTCGAAGAACTTCTTCGCGCTGGGCCTGGTGTCGTGGCTGTACACGCGTCCCGTCGAGCCGACACTCGACTGGATCAAGGCGAAGTTCGGCCGGCAGGAGCTGGTCGCAGCGGCCAACACCGCGGCCTTCAACGCCGGCCACGCGTTCGGCGAGACCGCCGAGTACTTCGACGTCACCTACGAGGTGAGGCCGGCCAAGCTCCAGCCCGGCGTCTACACGAACATCAACGGCAACACGGCCTTGTCGTGGGGGCTGATCGCCGCCGGGCAGCTCGCCAAGCTACCGATATTCCTCGGCTCGTATCCGATCACCCCGGCATCGGACATCCTGCACGAGCTCTCGAAGCACAAGAACTTCGGCGTTCGCACGCTCCAGGCCGAGGACGAGATCGCAGCCGTCGGGTCCGCGCTCGGCGCGGCCTACGGCGGCCACCTCGGAATCACCGCCACGAGTGGTCCGGGCATCGCCCTCAAGGGCGAGACCATCGGCCTGGCAGTCAGCCTCGAGCTGCCGCTGATCGTCATCGACATCCAACGCGGCGGCCCGTCCACGGGACTGCCCACCAAGACCGAGGCCAGCGATCTGCTGATGGCCATGTACGGCCGTCACGGCGAGTCCCCCATCCCGATCGTCGCCGCCTACACCGCGTCCCAGTGCTTCCATGCCGCGATCGAGGCGGCCAGGATCGCGCTGAAGTACCGCACGCCGGTCATGCTGCTGAGCGACGGCTATCTCGCCAACGGAACCGAGCCGTGGCGACTCCCCGATGTCGAATCGCTCGACGAGATCGATGTCCAGTTCGCGACGGCCACCAATGCGGTCGATGCCGAAGGGAACGCCGTCTTCCACCCCTATGTGCGCGATCCCGAGACCCTTGCCCGCCCGTGGGCCATTCCCGGGACCCCCGAGCTCATGCATCGAATCGGGGGCATCGAGAAGGAGGACGGCACCGGCAACATCTCCTATGACCCCGAGAACCATCAGCGCATGACCGACCTGCGCGCGGCCAAGATCGCCGGTATCGCGAACGACATCCCGCCGACGATGATGGCCGGCGATGTCGACGACGCCGACCTGTTGGTGCTCGGGTGGGGATCGACCTGGGGGTCGATCACGAGCGGCATGAAACGAGCGCGGGCCGAGGGCAACAAGGTCGCCCACGCCCATCTCACTCACATCAATCCGTTCCCGGCCGATCTGGGCGATGTGTTGGCGAGGTACCCGAGAGTGATCGTGCCCGAGATGAACATGGGCCAGTTGTCGAAGCTGGTTCGTGCCGAGTTCCTTGTCGACGCCACGGCCGTCACCAAGGTGAAGGGCCAGCCCTTCACCGCCGCCGAGATCCACGAGGCGATCCTGGAGAACATCGATGACTGACATTGTCGTCCCGGAAACCACCAAGGCGGACTGGACCAGTGATCAGGAGCCCCGATGGTGTCCGGGCTGCGGCGACTACTCGATACTCACCGCTCTCCAGATGATGATGCCCGACCTGGGGTTGCGCCGTGAGGACACGGTGTTCATCTCGGGAATCGGCTGTGCTGCCCGGTTCCCGTACTACATGAACACCTACGGAATTCACAGCATCCACGGCCGGTCACCCGCCATCGCGACGGGTCTGGCGATGGCGCGTCCCGATCTGAACATCTTCGTCATCGGTGGCGACGGTGACATGTTGTCGATCGGCGGGAACCATCTGATCCACTCCCTCCGTCGCAACGTCAACCTCACGATCCTGTTGTTCAACAACCAGATCTACGGCCTCACCAAGGGCCAGTACTCGCCGACGAGCGAGATCGGCAAGATCACGAAGTCGACGCCCATCGGTTCGCTCGACGAGCCGTTCAACCCGGTCAGCGTCGCCCTCGGGGCCGAGGCGTCGTTCGTCGCCCGGACCCACGACATGGACCGCGCCCACATGCAGGAGATGATGCGGCGGGCGTTCGAGCACCAGGGGTCGTCGCTGGTCGAGGTCTTCCAGAACTGCAACGTCTTCAACGACGGCGCGTTCGCCGCGATCACCAAGAAGGCGAATCGTGACGAGATGCTCATCCCGCTGCGACAAGGCGAGCAGATCCGGTTCGGTGCCGACAACGAGCACGGCGTCGTGTTCGGCGCCGACGGCCGGGCGACCGTCGTCGATGTCGCCGACGTCGACGAGTCGCAGATCCTGGTCCATGACGAGTCGAGGCGTGACGCGAGTCTGGCATTCGCGCTCTCCCGCCTGTCGAGCGGCCCGTATGAGCCCACTCCGGTGGGCATCTTCCGTGCGGTCGATCGGCCCGAGTACGCAGCCGAAGCCAGCAAGCAGCTCGCTTTCGCGCAGGAGCAGAGTGGTCCGGCCGACCTCAGGGCCCTGTTGCACTCCCACCAGACGTGGGAAGTCTGAGCCACGCCAGGTGGCGTGGGTCCTCGATCTCGACGGAGTGATCTGGATCGGCGACGAGCCGATCGCCGGTGCTGCCGAGGCGGTGGCGGCACTGCAGCGTCGTGACGAGGTCGTCTTCGTCACGAACATGTCGAGGCTGGTGCTCGCCGACCAGGAGGCCAAGCTGGCCCGTCACGGTATCGAGGCGACGGGCCAGGTGGTGACCTCGGCCACTGCGGCCGCTCGGCTGATCGAGCCGGGTGAGCGTGTGTTCGTCCTGGGCGGCCCTGGCATCGACGAGGCCGTCGAGGCTCGTGGCGGCGAGGTCGTCGACGATCACACGAGCGGGGTCGACGTCGTGATCGTGGGTTTCGACCCGGCGTTCGACTTCGACTGGTTGCGGCGCTCGGCAGCCGCCGTACGCGCCGGCGCCCGCCTGATCGGCACCAATCACGATCCCACCTATCCGACGCCCGAGGGTCTCTGGCCGGGCGGGGGAGCCATTCTGGCCGCGGTGGCGACGGCAGCAGGGGTCGAGCCGCTGGTGGCCGGCAAGCCGAATCAGGCGGTGGTCGACGAGGTGATCGCCAGGGTGGGTACGAGTGGAATCGTCGTCGGGGACCGTCCCGACACCGACGGGGCGTTCGCACGGGCGCTCGGATTCGACTTCGCGTTGGTACACACCGGTGTCACCAGCGCCGACGATGTGCCCGATCCCGTCCCCGACATCGTCGCGGCCAGTCTGGCTTCGCTGGTCGCCAGCCTCGACTGACGGCGATGGTGACGAACGGCCCGGGTGAAGTGCCGGCGGATTGCGTACGATTGGGTCGTGGATACCAACAAGACAGCCAAGGCCGCCCGCAAGGCCGGCGAAGAATTCCTGGCCGAGACCCGTGATGGTCTGAACTCCCTGCTCAAGGAGATCCGCAGCAAGAGCGGATCCTCGCTCGATCAGGTTGCCGATGACCTACGCGGGATGCTCGATCGAACCCGTGTCGAGGGCGAGAAGGTGATCTCCCGCCTTCGGGGCAACGTAGCCCCGGCCAAGAAGGCCCCGGCCAAGAAGAAGGC
>JAOTZB010000244.1 GCA_029861625.1 Acidimicrobiia bacterium | reverse complement strand
ACGTCGTGGACCCGCCGGCTCACGCACATGACGAGATGCAGTGGCCTGCCACACTCCGCGGCAATCTGCGCCGCGGCGCGAGCAGCTCGTCTGCTCGTCTCGCTGTCATCGACTCCGACGACGATCTCTTCCACGTCGAACCTCCTGGTTCTGTCGGCTGGTTGACCGGTGCCCGCCGGCCACTGTCGAAGTCTGACACAACCGCTGCCGACCCGGACTCGGAGCGCGGCGATCAGATCAGCCCGGCCCGCTGATCGTCGGCAGCGAGACCACACCCAAAGACTCGAGGAGCTCGCGGGCCCGGCGATGGTCGGGGCCGCGATCGCGTCCGGTCGCGCGGTACACCATGCCCCGCATGATCAGCGAGAGCGCGACCTCGTAGGTGGAGCCGATCTCCTCGGCCTGCCCGATGGCCTTCCCGGCCAGGTGCTCGGCTTCGTCGTAGCGACCACGTTGATGCTCGAGCCACGAGTGGATTCTCGTGACCATGGACTCCAACAGCGGGTCGCCCATCGCCCGTGTTCGTTCGACGAGGTCGGCATCGACTTCGATGTTGTACGGGTTTCCCGCGAAGACCTCGGTTTCGAGCTGGAAGATCCTCGTCTCGAGGACGAAGTACTCGGCGTTTATCTGCTCGAAGCGACCGAGCGCGTCGGCGAGCATACGTCGAGCCTCGTCATGCTGACCTCGACGGGCGTGCAGGCGTCCGAGGTAGCTCGTGGCCACCGCCACGCCGACGGGATAATCGGCGCGGCGCCACGCCGAGAGCGCTTGTCGGAAGAGCTCCTCCGCCTCGTCGAGGTGACCCTGGTCGGAGAGGATCTCGGCGATGTTGTTGGTCGCTGTCGCCGCGCCGATCACGTCGCCGGTCTGTTCGCGTGCCGCGCGGCTTCGCTCATAGAGCTCGAGGGCGTCGGTCCAACGTCCTTCCTCCTTCGCGTCGACCCCGAGGTTGTTCAAGACGTTCGCCTGCCCGACGAGGTCGCCTTCGGCCTCGAACAGGGGGAGGGACCGATCGCGATAGTGCGCGACCTCGGGTTGTCGGAGCACTCCGTAGCCGATCATCAACAGATACGAGGCATGGGCGAGCATCGGCCGGTTGCCGGTCGACTCGGCCAGACGCTCCGCTCGGTGAGCCCACCGCAGGCACTCGCGGGGCTTGCCCTGACGGAAGCGCACCCCCGAGTACGCGATGCACAGATCGCCCTCGGCCTGGGCTCGCTCGTCACCCTCGAGCATCGCCTCGGTCTGGCGTAGTCCTCGGCCATACCAACGCAACGCCTGGGAATAGCGGCCCTGGCGAGCCCGTATCACGCCTTCTTTGCGGAGCAGCCGGACTGCCGCCTCGGGGTTGTCGCAGCTCCGGCGAGCAAGGGTGATGGCATCGTCGGCATCGTCGAAGCGACCGGCGAGCTCGGACACGTCGCCGAGGGCCTCGGCGACCTCGGACACCGCCGCGCGGTCCGGCCATTGCCGCTTCGGTGTCGAGAGTGCCCGATGATAGAAGACGGCTGCTGCGGTATTCGCGTACTTCTGACGGGCCCGGTCGCCCGCAGTCGCCGAATACCGCCAACTGCGGCCCCAGTCGCGAGCGGCGTGGAAGTGGAGGGAGAGGAGCTCGGACAGCTCCGGCCAGTCGTCACCGGCCCGGGTCTCCAAGACCGAGCCCACGGCGGCGTGCAGCGACTGGCGGCGGCGGAAGGAGAGACCCTCGTAGGCGACCTCGCGGTAGAGGGCATGCTGGAATCGCAGCGCGCCGTCCGCGTCGACATCGAGGAAGCTCGCGAGCGATGACCATCGATCGGGGTCGGTGAGGCGGGGGTCGCCTGTGACATTGGCGAGCAGCTCCGTGTCGATGACCGCGCCGAGGACGGCGCCCTCTCGCAACAGGAGTCGGTCTGCTGCGGCCAACGTGTCCATGCGGGCCGTGACGAGCGCTTCGATCGAGTCGGGTGTCTCGTCACCGGCGCCGGCGCGCACGAGCTCGAGGATGAACAGGGGATTCGTGGCGCCCCGCGACAGGAGATCGTCGATGTCGTCGGGCTCGGGTCCCAGGCCGGCGGCGATGGCCGCAGCCGTGAGCTTGCGCGTGTCATGAGGTTCGAGCTCGCCCAGATGGAGCACCTCGGCGTCGGCCGTTCTCGATGCGAAGCATTCCGTGTCGACGCGGCGCAGGGCAATGATCAACCACGGCTGTTCGGCAGCACGAAGGCCGAGCTCGGCCAGTACCTTGTCGGACGCCTCGTCGATCCAGTACGCGTCGTCGATGACGATGACACTTGCGCCCGGCAGGGCCGCGACGAGAAGATCGCCGACGACCTCGCGGACCTTCTGTGCCCGGTTCTGGGCGCCGATCCGATCGACTTCGGGCGTAGTGGGCACATCGGCGTCGAAGGCGACAGCGAGCAGTGGCAGCCACTTCAACAGCTCGCGGTCGAGTCCACGGACCCACTCCTCGAGGGCCGGCCCGGCCTCGACCGAGGTCGTCGTCGTGCTCACGCCCGCGAGCCGACGCAACAGGTGCCGGGTCGCGCGGTATGGGCTGCCCCGGGAGTAGAGACCGCCGCTCGCACGAAGGACGGGCAGGTCGTCGTTCTCCGACAACAGCTCGGTGATGAGCCGAGTCTTTCCGATACCGGGCTCGCCGACGAGATCGACGACCGAGCCGCACCCGCCCCGCACCCTCTCGACGAGGTCCCGGAGCACCGCCAGTTCGGGCTCTCGACCGATGAACGGCAGACCGGTGTCGTCGGCGAGCGGCGTCTCGGTCAGGTCGTCGATGACTGCCTCGACCAGTGCGGCCTCGATCGGCTCGCTCTTGCCCTTGACCCTGAACGGCTCGAGGTGTCGGGTCGTCATCGTGCTCGGGACGGCATCGATCACGGCCTTGCTGGCGACCATCTGACCAGCTTCGGACTTCTGCATCAGTCGCGCCGCGAGGTTGACGGCGTCGCCCATCACCGTGAACGTCCGCCGTGTGTCGGAGCCGAGGTCGCCCATGAAGACCGCGCCGCGGTTGACTCCGGCACGAATCTCGAGCTCGGTCGTCGCATCTACGATCGTGCGGGCGGCACGGACTGCGGCGTCTTCGTCCTGGCCCGTGGACCGGGGTGCACCCGCAGTGAGGATGATCTTGCCGCCACCCGGATACACGTCGCTCGCGAGCCAGTACACGCCATGACGTTCGGTCGCGTCGCGGGTGACATCGGCCAGCTGTTGCAGGCGTTGCTGAAGGGCCTCGGGACCGTCGCGGCGGAGCAGCTCGTCGACGCCGCCGAAGAAGATGAAGCCGACCGTGACGACGCGGTGCTCGGCGACCTGCCCGGCCTCGGCCTGCTCGAGGAGCCATGCCGGAATGTAGGGATGGGCGTCGCCGGAACCGGGTGCGACGGGAGACGAGAGGTCGATCAGGATTACCTCGTCGGCCAACGCCCTGCCGTTCGGTGAAGGCGGCCCGAGCACGGTGTCGTCGAGCTCGGCCGCCGCTTCCGGGCTGAGCAGGATCTCGCCGCGTCCGGCTGCGCCCTCACAACGCACTGTGGCCGTCATGCCCGGACCGACCACCCACAGCTCTTGATGGCCGGCATCGACCAGATGGAGGCCGAGCTCGCCGGAGTGGATGCCCTGCGAGATCCCCAGTCGCACCCGGGAGACCAGCGGGGTGGTCCAGTTGCGCTCGATGAGTCGGCGCATGGCCTGGCAGGCGGCTGCCGCCCGCAGGGTATGGCCGGACCCGGTGAACAGGATCAGCAGCGCGTCGCCGCCGAACTTGAGAACATCACCCTCGTGGGCGTCGACGATCTCGATCATGGCGCCGAAACATTGGTTGAGCAGGACCGTCAGCTCCTCGGCGCCCTCGCGTCCATGCGTCGCGAGCCGCTCGGAGAGCGCGGTGAATCCAGAGATGTCGGCCGACACCAACGACCCTTCGACGACGCGATGGCGGGGGCCGCGGGGATCCCACCCGAGGATGGTCCGGGGGACGTACGGGTCGAGGAGCGCTCGATCGGTTGACGTGGTCGTGGCCTTCATCACCGGCCCGATCGGCGTCCGGAAGTCATCCGCCCAGCGTGAACGGCGCCGCGTTCGTCGCCGTGAACCCGGTGGTGTCGACGGTCGTGAACCACAGCTGATGCAGCCCGGGCCCGATGCCTTCGATCTCGAACCCGGACGTGTCGAGGTTGTAGATGTAGGTATCGCTGCCGTTCTGATATCGGAACTCGAAGAGGCTGTTGGCATTGCCGCTGTCGTTCGGGCCCGGATCGAAGACTCCGTCGATCGAGATCGCAGTGAGACCGATCTGGCGGGCCGAGAGATTGTTCCCGGCTGCATCGCAGAGCTGGATCCTGATCGTGTAGTTCGATCCGATGTTCTTCGGCAGGGTCGGGTCGTACTCGAGGCAGACGCCGTACGGAACGCCGTAGGGCGTGGTGGTGATCGACGAGTTGCCGGCGTTGTCGGTCGCCGACACCGTCACCGTGTGCGCCCCGATGACGGTTGTATCGAGCTCGATCACACCATCGCCCTCGGGATCTTCCACCGGGGTGCCGTCGACGCTGATCTCACAGGTGGCGATCCCGCTCGACGCGTCGTCGCAGGCGAACGTCGCAGTGGCCGACTCGCCGAGGTCGAACAGGCCACTGCCGTCGTCGTCGACGGTATCGATCGTGAGCGTGGTCGTCGGGTCCACCCGGTCGATGAAGACCTCGATCGTGTTCGGCGGCGCAGAGTTGCCGGTCGCGTCGGTCGCGCTGAACTCGACCGTGGTGGCGCCGTCTCCGGTGACGAGCACGCTGGTGGAGGCGGTCGGCACTGCCGGGTCGAATACCTCGTCCACACCGTTCACGGTGATCGCGGCAACGCCGGAGCCCGCATCGGTGGCCTCGATCGCGATCGTGACATCGGTGTTCACGAACTGTGTCGTCGATGTCGGTGGATCGGCCGCAGCAGTGACGGATGGTCCGGTCCGGTCGATGCGAACCGACAGGACCACCGGGTCCGAGGTGTTGCCGGCAACGTCGGTCGCGAACGCGGTGACCACCGTCTCGCCGTCGGCGGTGATCTCGAACGATGCTGCCGAGGCCGCAACCGTCGTCTGCGGGATCGTCTCGGCGCCCGTAGCCGAGTAGGTGATCGACTCGACGCCGGACTGTCCGATGTCACTGGCCGACAGACCGACGGTGACCGGCCCGGCCGCGAACGATCCCGTGTCGGGGAAGAGCTCGCCCGAGAGCGCTGGCGCCTGGCTGTCGATCACGAAGAAGATGAACTCACGGGCGCCGTCGGCGTCCTGGGCGAGGACGACATGGCCGCCCTCGCTGCTCACCACCACGCTGTTGCCGGCAACGAACGGCCCCGAGTCGATCGAGTACTCGAGGGTTTCCGGTGCGCTCGAGTTGGTGACCGTGGCCGTGACGGGGCCGCGGAAGTAGCCGTTCACAGGCCCGTCGCCGGCGAGCTGGATCTCGAGCTCCTGGGCCTCGTCGGGCAGCACGGCCAAGAAGTTGTCGACCTTGTTGTCCGAGATCCCGATCCGTCCGTTGGCGCCGACTGCCTGGACGAAGAACTCGACTCTCGCGTCCTCGCCGGCCTGCGAGATGGGCGCGGCCCCGAGCCAGGTGTCGCGCTCGGGGTCGGCGTCGGGAGCGCTGAACAGGTCGAGGCCTCGCCAGGCCACCGGGCCGGTGGCATCGCCCTCGCGGAAGAGGACGAAGACGCGTTGTGCGTCGGCGTCGGTCGTGATCTCGAACTGGGCGACCGCCTCGGTCTCACCGACACGCCCGATGACC
>JAOTZB010000243.1 GCA_029861625.1 Acidimicrobiia bacterium | reverse complement strand
CGGCGTGTCGCGGAGATAACGGAGCGGCGCGTGTATCAGGCGATCGACCACCCTCCGCTGCAAGCCGGCCTTGGTTCGAGCAGTGAGCATCCCCGCGAAGTACCGGCGCACGACGACACCCAGGGCGCGACCGACCGCCACCGCGCCCACCACGATCAGCACTGCCGTTGCCGTGCCCCTGTCGGCTTCACCGTCCACCCACGGGGTCACGACGTCGTCGATGAGCACACCGAGCACCACCGTCGCACCGACCGTGCCCGCCGCGAACACGATCGCGCCGAGGATGGAGACGGCGAGGACGATCGGCTCGGCCCTCGCGTATTCACCGACATTGGCCAGGCCACGACGGACCATCGTTCGATCGGTCACAGCGCCAGCCCCCTTTCGATGCACGTGGCGCGCGGCGCTGACGCGACTCGATCCGGCGCCCCGACCCGTGACGCTACCGGTCTCGTGCCGAAGCGACGATCGAATTCGCTACCGGTCCCGATCAGGCGGGTTCGGAGTCGGGGGTCGGTTCGTCGTCGGGACCGGTGTCGGACGCCTCGCTGCCCTGGAGATCGTCGCCTTCGGTGTCGACGATCGCATCCTCGAGCAGCGCTGCGGCCTGGTCGATGAGCTCGGCGGCCTCCTGCGTCTTCTCCTGATAGGTCGCCAGGTCGGCGTCGCGGAGCGCAACATCGGCCTCGTCGAACAGCTCCGACGCGCGAGCGAGGAGCTCGCTCACGTCGTCGGGAACGGCAACCGGCTCGTCGGTCTCCGGGCTGGGGGTCGGCGCCGGTTCGGCGTCGGACGCGTCGGGTTCGTCGGGCTCGGGGGCCTCGATGACCTGGTCGTCGGGCTCTTCCTGGAGGGTCTCGGGCGCGGCCCCGAAGAGCTGTTCGAGCGCACCCTGCAATGTCGCATCGATGACGACTTGGTCGTCGTGGGCGACGATGACGGCCTTCAGCTCGGGAATCTGTGCCGTCTCGGCTTCGGCCTGGACGTAGAGCGGGCGCACGTAGAGGATCGAATCCTCGATCGGCAACAACAACAGGTTCGCGAGTCGCACCTGGGATCCCTGCTGGTTCAGCTGGGTGATGCGATCGGCGATGGTCTCCTCGGTGAGAATGTTGCTGTTGACGTTCAGCGGGCCGTCGACCTCGGTCCCCGGCATCTCGTACACGACGAGCTCGCCGTAGCGTTCGGGATCGCTCCTGGCGACCATGAACGCGGTGAGCTCGGGACGGCTGTCGTTGCTCGACTGGGGCACGAAGGAGCGCAGGATGACGAACTCCTCCACCGCTTCGTCGGGCAGCCGCAACAACACGTAGTACGGGTCGATCCGTCCCTCGTCGGTCGGCGTGAACGCGTCGGGCGTCACTTCGGGGTCGACCACCTCGACATCGGCCTGACTGGCCACGATCGCCTCACCCGGGTCCTGGGCGACCTCCCATTCGTTCTCACGACCGTAGAAGCTGACCGGGTTCGTGATGTGGTAGCGGGCCCACATGTTCGTCTGGACCCGGAACAGATCCTCGGGATACCGGAAGTGCTCGACGAGGTCGCTCGGCATCTCGTCGAACGGCGAGAACAGGTCGGGGAACGCCTTCTGCCACACCTGGATGACGGGGTCGGTCTCGTCGATCACATAGAATGTGACGGTGCCGTCGTAGCCGTCGACGACCGCCTTGACCGAATTGCGGACGTAGTTGAACCGGCGGGCGAGGCCGCTGTCGTCGGGCAGCGAGTCGGTGTCGGCGCGTTGGGAGTAGGGGTAGTGGCTGCTGGCGGTGTAGGCATCGACGATGTACACGATGCGCCCGTCGGAGATGACCGGATAGGGGTCGCTGTCGAATTCGAGGAACGGGGCGAGCATCTCGACGCGGTCGCGGACATCGCGGACATAGATCACCCGGCTGTCGCTGTTGACCTGGCCCGAGATCAGCGGGTTGATGTCGGCGAACCGGAGTGCGAACGCGAACTTGCGGAGCGTGCCACCAACCTCGACGCCGCCTTCACCGTCGTACCGGTTGTTGACGGTCGTGCCGTCGTCGCTGACGAAGTCGATCTCCTCGCGTTCGGTGTTGACGATGGAGTACCCGCCGAGACCCTCCCCGATGTAGAGCTGGGGCTGGTCGAGCAGGATGCCGAGATTGTTCGTCTGGGGAACGCCTTCGATCAGGAAATCGGGTCGACCGGAAGCGTCGACGCCGTTGGCCGGCGACAACGCGACGCCGTAGCCATGGGTGAAGCCGAGGGTCTCGTTCTCCCACGACGGTTCGTTGATGTTGCCGGGGTCGACCGTGCGGGCACCGACGACCACCTGGGTGGGGGTGCCGTCGATGTCGTAGCGGTCGACGTCGAGATCGTTGAACTTGTAGAAGTCGCGCTCGGCCTCGATCTGTTCGTACGTGTTCTGCACGATCGACGGGTCGAGCAGGCGGATGTTCCTGATTGTCTCCTCGTTGCTCGCCAGATCGGCGGCGGTGAGCTCGGGACTGTACGGATAGGCCTGCACCTCGACGTCGAGGCCGAAGGCCTCCCTGGTGGCCTCGATATTGCGGACGATGAACGTCTCCTCGCGGGCCGATTCCGACGGCTCGACCCGCAGCCGCTGATAGATCGCAGGGAAGATGGCCCCCATGACGACCGCGACGAAAGCCCACAGACCCACGGCCGCGAGCGGCAACACCCAACCCCGGCGCCAGATGTTCACCAAGAATACGACGACCGCCAGCAGCGAGATCAACAACAGCAGCTGGATGGCAGGGAGCTGAGCGTTGACGTCGGTGTAGGTGGCGCCGTCGACCGCACCCCGGGTCGACACGGTGAGGCCGTAGCGGTCGTACCAGTAGTCGACGCTCTTGATGAGCGCCAACAGCGCTAGCAGGACCGACAGGTGCGCCTTGACCTGCGGGGCCACGATCTGACCTGGGGTCTGGGCCCGGATGCCGCCGTTCACGTAGTGGGCAACGGCGGTGACGAACAAGATGATGAGGACGGTGCGGAACGCCCAGTTCACCACGAAGGTGATCATCGGAAGCCGGAAGAGGTAGAAGCCGACGTCCTGGCCGAACTGCGGGTCGTCGACACCGACGTCGACAGCGTTCGTGAACAGCAGCCAGCTGTCCCACTGGCCCGCCGCGCCTGCTCCGACCATCAGGGCGAAGATCGCGGCGATTCCGACGCGGAGGAGACCGGCTCGGCCGCCGACGGCGTCGTGATAGCGCCGCAGCAGCTCCTCTTCGGGACCGCTCGGACGGAATGGGGGCGCAATCCGGTCGGCAATCCACAGGTTGAACCACATGCCGATGAAGAACACGCCCATGAACACGACGGCCAGCGCGACCTTGGTGAAGAGGATCGACCGCCAGACACTGCCGTAGTCGAGCGCGTCGAACCACAGGTAGTCGGTGTAGAAGCGCGCGATCCCCCACATGGACAGGAACAAGAAGACGAAGACGACCCCGAAGACGATCAGGGCGACCCGGACCGGGCGTGGGAGTCCTGAGCGACGACGCGGCCGCGACGGCATGTCGGCTTGGCTCCGCATGAGCCGCAGCCTAGAGGCTTGCCCGCTGCTTCAGGTGGTCACCAGCCGGCCATGACGGCCCGTCACTGATGTAGCGGGGCCACCAGGCATCGACACCCGCCGAAGTGCGGTGGTTCCGGCAATCCGTTCGGGAACTCGGACCCGAGTCGCACCTCGGCACCGGCCGCAGCGGACGCGAGCTCACAGGCTTCGCTGCGCTCGTCGGCGACCCATCGCACCGGACACCCCTCGGGAAGGGTGTCGGCGATCCCGGCACCGAACGCCGCGACCATCGCGGCGTCGGCGATCGAGCCGAGCTCACTCCTGACCTGCCGGCACGCCGCGCGGATCTGCTCGACGGTGCTCGCGGCATCGAGCGCCTGCCGCAGATCGTCGATCACCTCACGATCGAACGCCTCGAGGACACGTTCGAGCGTGGCGTCAGCGGCGCTTCCCGGCCGACCCACGCTCTCGGCCCCCGCGGCCCATGCGTCGGCGCCGGGACCGGTGATGGCCGACGCGAGCTGGCCGAGCTGGAGGGCCCGGGCGGCATCGGATCCCGTTCGATGACAGTCGAGGACGTCGTTCTGGGCGTCGGCGAGCGCCCGCTTGAGCGCCAAAGCCGAGGCCTTGACCAGCGGCTCGAGTGCGGCATCTCGGGCCTCGAGAAGCGCCGTCGCCTCGGGAGCGGTCTCCTGGTCGGCCGCGGCCGCAGGCACTTCGGCCCCGGCGTCGGGCTCGTCGGCATGGGCCTGCTCCGCCTCGGTGTCGGGCTCGTCGGCATCGGCCTGCTCGGCGAGCACCCGTTCGGCGTCGGCGACAGCCTGCTCACGTTCGGCGCGCAGGCGGTCGAAGATCGAGTTTCCATCGACCTCGGGCGCCGACTCGGTCTCCTGGTCTGCCACGGCCGCCGGCACTTCGGCTTCGGCGTCGTCGGCGGCTTCAGCCGCGACCTCCGGCTCGGCCTCGACCTCGACCTCGGCAGGCTCGTCCTCGTCGACGGCGGCCGATTCCCCCGCGGCTTCGTCGTCTCCGTCGGCGTCGGGATCTGCAGCTGCGTCGGCCGGCGCGTTGGCCGCATCTTCAGCTGCATCCGGCTCGGCCGGATAGCCGAGGAGCTCGGCGACATCGATCGGGCCGGTGTCGTCGAGCACGTCCAACGAGATACCGGTCAGGGACGCACCGACACCGTCGCCGTCTGCGGCTGCCGCGGCCGCCGCGATCTCGTCGGGTCGGCCGAGGAGTCCGGCTTCACCGGCCTGGACGAGCTCCACTTCGAGATCTTCAGCGCTGCGGGGCGCCTCGTCCTCGATTCGTCGCGCCGCCCGGTCGGCCATGATCTTGGCCTCCGGTAGCCCCACTTTCAGCTCGTGGCGCGCTCGATCGATGGTCGCCTGAACCGTGTCGTAGGACTCGAGGAGCCGATCGCGTCCGGCCTGGAGCCGCTCGACCTGCACGCGGGTGCGTTGGCGGCGCTGCTCGAGATTGCCGAGCAGCTGCTCGCGGTGCCGCTGCACCTCGATGACGAGCTTGCGGCCTTCCTGTTTGGCGGCCGCGACGATCTCGTTGGCGCGCTCGACGGCCGCGGTCACGATCTTTTCGGCCTCGAGTGCCCGCTCGGCCGCGGCCTGCTCGGCCTCGGCCATCTTCTCGTCGAGCACCGTGTCGGCCCGCCCACGGATCTCATCGGCGTCTGCCCGGCTCCTGACCAGGAGCTGCTCGGCTTCCTCGTGGCTCTCCTGGAACAGCTTCTCGGCTGCTTCGTGCGCCGCCGCGAGTCGTTCTTCGGCGGCCTCACGGGCCGCGTTCAGTATCTTGGCTGCTTCGGCGCCCAGCCGCTCGGTGAGGGCTGCATCGTCGATCGTCTCGGCCCGCTCGAGACGGGTCTGCAGACGCGACAACTGGGCGCGGAGGTCATCCTCGGTGTCGTACGTCGCCCGCAACGAACGCGAGAGATCGCGGAGAAACGTGCGCACCTGCGCTTCTTGGAACCCACGCCGGACCGTGTCGAAGCTGGCCGCTGCCACCTTGGCCGGGTCATACCGTGGGTCGATCGGGGAGTCATGTGCCGGTTCGACCATCCCATAGATGGTAGGCCCACCGCGACCCGCCGTTCCGGCATCCCCTGCGGCTCAGGCTCTGCCCGATCCTCAGGCGCCCGGCTCGAGCGGGCCGAGCGCGAGGCCGTTCCCGCCGAGGGAGTCGAGCACTGCGATGGCCTCCTCGAGCGTGTCGGCGGTCTCGACCCGCATGTCACCGGCCTGGGAGAGGGCCTCGTCGAATTCGATCGAAGGCACGATGAACACATCGATGCCGCTGTCGCGGGCCGCAACTGCC
>JAOTZB010000242.1 GCA_029861625.1 Acidimicrobiia bacterium | reverse complement strand
GACCGACTACGACTGCGATGACGCCAACCAGCGATGGTTGGTCGTCAACGACGACGTGATGGGTGGCCGGTCACACGGTGGGCTGTCGTTCGACGCCGGGATCCTGATCTTCGAGGGAGAGATCGACACCGACGGTGGCGGCTTCTCATCGTTGCGTTTGCCCCTCGAACCGCAGACGCTCAGCCCCTACGACCGCATCGAACTGCGGGCGCGGCCCGACGACCGTGCCTACATGGTGACCTTCGACGACGACATTGCCTCTGGCAATCGTCGAGTTTCGCACCGGGCTCCGATCGAGTTCCCCGCTCCCGGAGAGTGGCAGACCATCTCGGTTTCGTTCGACGAACTGTCCCCAGCGATCTTCGGTCGGCCCATCGACGACCTGCCCTTTCGCAAGCATCTGGCCACCCGCATGGGGCTACTCATCAGCGACGGAATCGACGGTCCCTTCCGACTCGACATCGACTGGATCGACCTCTGTCCCCAATGACCGATGGCACGCGATTCAGGGCGCTACCCCGAACCGAGGGTTCAGAGGTTTCCGATGTCTCGCGACATCACGATGGTGTCGGAGGGGGGATTACAACCCTTGACCCGCGCCGAACGCGATCCGGGTGGGTGGCGGTCGAGGCCGCCTAACCGCACGCCTTTCGCCTGGTCAGCGCCCCATGGCCGAATTCACACGCGGGTCTTCCTCGTCGAAGGACGATCCCTGCTCGCGTCGTAGGATGAGTAACGGCCCGCCGCCATTCGTTCAGTGCGATTCGGCTCGCTGGCGGGCGCCGTCGAGGTCAGCGCCGGCGCGGACCAACGCTCCTCGGAGGCTGCATTCTGCGATCTCGATCGGAGGTGCGACGTCGGTGGTGATGGTGTCGACGAGTTGTCGGTACACGATGCCGGCTGGCGAGGAGGGGAATTCGAGCGCGGCCGGTGAGCCGTTGTCGCCGCCGGCGGCGACTGCGGTGTCGAGGGGGATCGAGGCGAGGAGTGGTACGCCGATGGTGTCGGCGAGGTGTTGGCCGCCGCCGGAGCCGAACATTGCGGTGATCGTGCCGTCGGGGTTGACCGATGGGCCCATGTTCTCGATGACACCGGCGACGCGGAGGTGACCCTTTCGGGCCATGTCTGCGGCGCGGGCCGCGACTTGTTGGGCTGCAGCCGCTGGGGTGGTGACGATCACGACATCGGTCCGTGGCAGCATGCGGGCGAGGCCCATCTGGATATCGGAGGTGCCTGGTGGCATGTCGATGAGTAGGTAGTCGAGGTCGCCCCACTTGACGTCTTCGAGGAAGTGTTGGACGGCCCGGTTGAGCATCAGGCCTCGCCACATGATCGCTTCGGTTTCGTTGGCACCGGCGATTGATCCCATCGACACGACGCGCAACGTTCCTTCGCCGATCGGTTGCACGACGGGTTTCATCACGGTCTTGCCTGCCCCGGCGCTCTCTCCTTCGATCCCGTGGTCGAGCCCGAGCAGCTGTGGCATCGAGAATCCACCGACGTCGGCGTCGAGTACGCCCACGGTGAAGCCGCGTTCGGCCATGAGGACGGCGAGGTTCGCGGTGATCGACGATTTGCCGACCCCGCCTTTGCCCGAGGCGATGGCCAGGATTCGACAGGTGGCCGGGATGTCGGTGTCGACAGCGTTGTCGCGGGCCTTCCAGCGGGCTCGTGCCATCACGTCGCTGCGCTCTTGGGCGGTCATCTCGCCGAAGTGGATCTTGACGGTGTCGATCCTGGGGAGCGACCCAACTCTTGCCTTTGCGTCGCGCATGAGTTGGGCCCGTAGCGGGCAGCCGGCGGTGGTGAGGGAGATGGTGATGTGCATGGCGCCCGCAGCGCTGCGCTCGAGTCGTTTGACCATGCCGAGATCGACGATGTTGTCGCCGAGCTCTGGATCGATGACACCGCGGAGGGCGTTCATGATCGCCGCCGCGTCGAGGTCGTCACCGGCGAGTTCCGGGTCAGAGGCCTTCGGCGTCTGCCGATCGTTCGAGGCGACCGCGGCGTTGCGCCCGTCGGGTTGGCCGGCGTTGTCGTCTGTGGGGTGGTTCACATCATCCCCAGCTCGAGTCGTGCGACGTCGGAGAGGCGGGATGCGTCCCAGGGCGGGTCGAACACCAGGCTGACGTTGACGGCGTCGACGCCGGGGATGGCGGCGACGGCGTCGTGGAGGTCTTGGCGCAGGATGTCGCCCATGCCGCAGAACGGTGCGGTGACCGACATGTCGATGTCGACGAACCATCCTCCGGTTGGGGCTTCTTCGGCGTCGATGCGGTACACGAGGCCGAGTTCGACGATGTCGACGGGGATTTCCGGGTCATAGACGGTGGCGGCGGCTTCCCATACCGCGTCCGTGTTGAACGTCGAGTCGTTCGCGGCGTCGCGCGTGGTGGGGGCTTGCACCAGGCCGAAATCGATGGAGTCTTGCGGGCTGAGGCGGGCCATCTCGCCGTCGCTGGTTGTGATGGTCGCGGTTGCGCCGAGGGCCTGGAGCAGTGTGACGCGTGTGCCTTCGGTCAGGATGGCTTGGTGCCCGGCGGGAACGATGGTCACCTCGCACTGGCGCGGTAGGACGAACACTCGTGTCGAGCCGATGCTTACTTGTTGTTCACTGATCTGCTGGTGTTCAGGCATCAGCGTGTCCGAGTCGTTCGGTGATCCATGCCCGCAGTACCTCGTTGTCGACGGCCTCGATTGCTTCGTCGGCGAAGCCGTGGATGAGGATGCGACGGGCGTCGGACTCGTCGATGCCGCGGGTGCGTAGGTAGTAGAGGGCGTTGTCGTCGAGCTGGCCAACGGTCGCGCCGTGTTTGCAGGTGACGTCGTCGGCGAGGATTTCCAGCCGTGGCTGGGTGTTGGCCTCGGCGCGATCCGACAGCAGGAGGTTGTCGTTGGACTGCTGGGCGTCGGTGCCGTCGGCGCCGGGTCGCACGTCGATCCCGCCGTTGAACACGCCGGTGCTCTGGTCGTCGAGGACGCCGCGAAACCGTTGACGACTCGTGCAGTCGGGGGCCGCGTGGGTGACGGTGATCTGCTGGTCGAGGGTCTGGCGTCCTTGGCCGAAGTACAGACCCGAGAGGTCAGCGCGGGCTTCGTCGCCGGCGAGGCGGACGTCGTAGACGACCCGGCCGTAGGTGCCACCGAGGTTGAACAAGTGGGAGCGAAACGCGCTCCGCGAGCCCTGGGTGACCGAGATGCGCCCGAGATGGACCTGTGTCGATTCGACGTCTTGGACGACGATGTGGTCGAGCGTCGCACCCTCGCCGAGGGTGATCGTGGTCCGTGTGTTCGTGCCGCCATGGTGGCCGTCGCCGAGGCTTGTCTCGACCACGGTTGCGGAGGCGCCGTCGTCGAGACGGATCGCGACGCCGCTACAGGAGACGTTTTGTGTTTCGTCGGGGAGCGCGATGTGCACGACGTGAATCGGCACGTTTACGGCCTGGCCGCTGGCGACGTGGATGGCGGCGCCCGCGTTTCCGTAGGCGATGTTGAGTGCCAGGAATGCGTCGCCGTCGTCGGTGCCCTGGTCGAGGTGGGCGGCCAGCAGTTCGGGGTGTTCCGAGCCTGCGCCGGCAAGGGTCGACAGATGCACCCCCGCGGCGGGGTTGCCGAGCTGTGAGCGATCGGGGTCGACGGCGCCGTTCACGATCACGATCCGGGGACCGTCGAGCGCAGGAATCCGTCCCTCAAGGGTTCGAGGTAGAGCGCCGGTCGGCCGGGCGGGTCGCCCGAACGACAACCGTTTGAGGGTGTCGTGTGGCGCGTAGCGCCACGCTTCGTCACGTCTGGTCGGGTAGTCGAGGCCACCGAGCAGGTCGATATCGTCCGCTTCCGAGACGGTCGGGTTGGTGGCTGGCGTTGTGGTTGTGGTCAAGTCGCTGCTCCGGCGAGCGGCAGTGCGGGGGTGTCATCGAGGTCGTGGTTGACGAAGTCGGCGTACCCGTGGTCTTCGAGATGGAGCGCCAGTGTGTGGTCTCCGGACTCGACGATGCGGCCATCGACCAAGACGTGCACGAAGTCGGGCCTGATGTAGTCGAGCAGCCGCTGGTAGTGGGTGATCATGATCACGGACCGCTCGGGTCCGCGAAGGGCGTTGACGCCGGAGGCAATGATCTGGAGGGCGTCGATGTCGAGGCCCGAGTCGGTCTCGTCGAGGATGGCGAGCCGAGGCTCGAGCACAGCCATTTGGAGGATCTCGTTGCGCTTCTTCTCCCCACCGCTGAAGCCGGCGTTGACCGGGCGGTTGAGGAAGTCCTTGTTCATCTCGACCAGTTCCATCGCCTCGTGGGCGACCGCGAGGAAGTCGCGGGCGCCGATCTCGGTCTCGCCTCGGGCCCGGCGCACCGAGTTCAGCGCCGTGCGCAGGAAGTACATGTTGTTGACCCCGGGGATCTCCACCGGGTACTGGAACCCGATGAACACACCGGCCGCAGCGCGCGCTTCGGGCTCCATGGTGAGCAGATCAGCCCCGTCGAGGGTGGCCGTGCCGCCGATCTCGTAGCCATCGCGCCCGGCAAGGGCGTGCGCGAAGGTGCTCTTGCCTGACCCGTTGGGGCCCATCATGGCGTGGACCTCACCCGGCCCGACCTCGAGGTCGAGGCCGTTGAGGATCGGGGTACCGCCGATCGAGGCGGTCAGATTCTGAACGTGCAGCATCAGCCGACACTTCCTTCCAGGCTCACGCTCAACAGACGCTGCGCTTCGACGGCGAACTCCATCGGGAGCTCGTCGAACACCTCTCGGCAGAAGCCATTGACGATCATCGACATCGCATCCTCTTCGGTCATGCCGCGCTGGCGGCAGTAGTACAACTGGTCTTCGCCCACCGTCGAGGTCGACGCTTCGTGCTCGACTTGCGCGCTCGGGTTCTTCACTTCGATGTACGGGATCGTGTGAGCACCGCACTCCTTGCCGAGTAGCAGCGAGTCGCATTGGGTGTAGTTGCGGGCATGCTGCGCCGATCGCATCACCTTCACGAGACCTCGGTAGGTGTTCTGGCCGTGGCCGGCCGAGATGCCCTTGGAGATGATGCTGCTGGTGGTGTCGGCTCCGATGTGGATCATCTTGGAGCCGGTGTCGGCCTGCTGGCGGTTGCTCGACAGCGCGACCGAGTAGAACTCGCCGATCGAGCGGTCTCCCTGCAGGATGACGCTGGGATACTTCCACGTGATGGCCGAGCCGGTTTCGACCTGGGTCCAGGAGATCTTGGCGTCGGTGTGGGCTCGGCCTCGTTTGGTGACGAAGTTGTAGATACCACCGACGCCGTTCTCGTCGCCGGGATACCAGTTCTGCACCGTCGAGTACTTGATCTCGGCCCGGTCCTTGGCGACGAGCTCGACCACGGCGGCGTGGAGCTGGTTCTCGTCTCGCTGGGGGGCGGTGCAGCCTTCGAGGTAGGAGACGTGGGAGTCGTCTTCGGCGACGATCAGGGTCCGCTCGAACTGGCCGGTGTTCATCGAGTTGATCCGAAAGTAGGTGGACAGCTCCATCGGGCATCGGACGCCGGCCGGGATGTAGCAGAACGACCCGTCGGAGAAGACCGCCGAGTTGAGCGCGGCGAAGAAGTTGTCACGGACCGGTACGACCGAGCCGAGATGCTCACGCACCAGCTCTGGATGATCCTGCACGGCCTCGGAGAACGAGCAGAACACGACGCCGGCCTCGGCGAGCGTCTTCTTGAACGTCGTCGTCACCGACACCGAGTCGACGATCGCGTCGATCGCGACGTTGCTGAGCATCTTCTGCTCGTGCAGCGGGATCCCGAGCTTGTCGAACATGTCGCGAATCTCGGGATCCACGTCGTCCATGCTGTCGAGCAACGGCTTGGGTTTTGGTGCCGCCCAGTAGCTCAACGCCTGGTAGTC
>JAOTZB010000241.1 GCA_029861625.1 Acidimicrobiia bacterium | reverse complement strand
CCGGAACAACTACGCTCTCCCAGCAAACCAACGGGAGGAACCCATCGTGATTCAAGAGTTCAAGGACTTCATCAACCGCGGCAACGTGCTCGATCTGGCCGTCGCCTTTGTCTTGGGCGTCGCTTTCGTCCCGGTCATCACGACGTTCGTCGACGGGATCTTGATGCAGATCGTGGCCGCCATCGTCGGGGAGCCCGACTTCAGCAGCCTCGACTTCGACCTGGGTGACGCGAACATCCAGTACGGCCTGTGGTTGACTGCCGTCATCAACTTCGTCCTCATCGCCTTTGCAATCTTCTTGGTTGTCAAGGCGTACAACTCCATGAAGGGGCCCGAGGATGAGGATGCCGGACCGTCCGAGGTCGACCTGCTGACCGAGATCCGGGACTCGTTGGCCAGTCGATAGTCCATCGAATCACGGGAAGGGGCGGGGTTTGGGCCCCGCCCTTCTCGCGTCCGCCGACGTGCCCATCAAGACGGTGTCGGCGTGGGCAGGATCACCCAGGACTTGGGCCGATCGGCCCAATGAGGCCCATCGCCCGGGACCGTCCGCCGGCTCTGGTGTAACGTCGATCATGCCGGTAACGGCGGTTGCGGCCGCGAGTCACCGCCCGGGCTCGCGGCCGCAGCCGCAGTTGCCGCGCCGCTCGAGGACCGGGCTGCGGCAGTGCGGTGCGGTCATGTCCGCCACTCGCAGACCGTGAAAGCGCCGAGACCCGACTCGTCGAGCAGCGCTTCGGCCTCACCGACGCGGCTCCGAGCCCGCACCGCATCGAGATCACCGACGCCGGCTCGGTCGCGCCAGATTCGGCGGCCGGCCGCGACCAGCTCGCCGATGCCATGGGACACGAGCCATTCGGCTTGGGTGCACTGCCGGTCGATGGGCCGGACGAGCGCGAGCTGATCGATCGCCACATCGCACGTGATGTCCCGCGTTCCGGGCGAATCGAGCGGCGGGCCGCCGTGGTCGTGACCCCGGTACGTGCGCAGCCATTCGGCCATCGGCAGATCGGCCAGCTCCGGGCTCGACCGCGAGTAGTCGATGCTGACGACGACGCCGGACTCGAGCACACTCGATGCCTCTCGGAGCCAATCGGCAGCAGCTTCTTGGAGCGGCACGCGCATCCCGTCGACGGCGACGGGGACGAGACGATCCAGGAGGCCGGCATGACGATCGTGGGCCGGGATCACGAGCTCGACGAATGTCGTGTCCTGGGTGTCGCCAGCGCGGGCGACTCGCACCTCGTGCCACTCGCCACCCACCCGCTCGGCGATCCGGGTCGGCATGTTGTCGAGGAGCTCGTTGGCGAGGATCACGCCGACGAACGGCAGCCGGGGAAGCGAGGCGAGGCTGACGACGACGGGACCCGCCGGTCCGCTCGGCATCGGCTGCCCGAGCTCGTCCTCAGCGGCGACCGGGAACACCTCGGCCGCCGGCTCGAGGTCGAGATGTTCGCCGTGTCGCGCCCGCTGGGCCTCGACCCGGTCGACCAGGACGTACCGCATCGCGTGCGAGCAATCGGGGCCCGCCGCGAGCACGGCCCGAGCGAGTGCGCCGGATCCTGCTCCGGCATCGACGACGACGAACGGCTCGGGCGAACCGAGCTCGCGCCACCACTGGTCGAGCGCCCGGCCCACCACGGCACCGAAGAGAGGGCCGACTTCGGGACTGGTGACGAAGTCCTCGCCCCGACCGGCGCCGCCAAGTTCGTAGAAACCACCGTCGCCGTAGAGCGCCAGCTCCTGGAATCGGGCGAACGAGATCGAACCATGACGATCGATCTCGGCGAGCAGGCTGGTGGCGGGATCTGACACGTCGTGACCGTAGTGGAACGTCGACATTGCGCCTCACGTACGATCGGGTCGACCAGCGGAGGTGCGTCGATGAGACTCGCGGACGAGCGATGGGGCTACACGACCGGGCTGCACGACATAGGGTCCGGGGCCTATGCCTGGCTCGCTCCCGACGGATCCTGGGGCTGGAGCAACGCAGGGCTCATCACCGATGGCGACGAGAGCCTCGTCGTCGACACCCTCTTCGATCTCGCGCTGACATCGGAGATGCTGGCCGCCATGCGCGACGCCGAGCCGGTCGCGACTGCGACGATCGACCGGCTGGTGAACACCCACGCCAACGGCGATCACTGCCACGGCAACGAGCTCGTCGCAGCCCACGAGATCATCGCGTCGACCACGTCGGCGGCCGAGATGAGCGAGCTTCCTCCCGAAGCACTTGCCGCGCTGATGGACGCATTCGCAACGGGGGAATCCACCCTGGCCCGCTATCTGCGATCGTGCTTCGCCAGCTTCGACTTCCACGGCATCTCCCTGACGCTGCCGACGAGGACGTTCGAGCAACATCTCGAGATCACCGTCGGCGACAAGACCGTTGGGCTCTACGAGGTCGGACCCGCTCACACGGGGGGCGATGTCATCGTGCACTGCCCGAGCGACGGCACGGTCTTCACCGGTGACATCTTGTTCATCGAAGGCTCCCCCATCATGTGGGCGGGTCCCGTCCAGAACTGGCTCGATGCCTGTGACCTCATCGTCGACCTCGACGCCGACGTGATCGTCCCGGGCCACGGCCCGATAACCGATGAACGCGGCGTGACGGCCGTGCGGGAGTACCTCGGCTACGTGCGGGACGAGGCCAGGACCCGCTACGAGGCGGGAATGAGTGTCGTCGACGCCGCCCGCGACATCGACCTCGGCCACTTCGGCACGTGGACCGACACCGAGCGCATCGTCGCGAACGTGGCCGGTCTCTACCGCGAATTCGGCAGCCGCGAACGTTTCGACACGGTCGAGCTGTTCCAGGCGATGGCCGAGTACGCCGAGAACGTCAGCTGATGGCACAGCGTCGCTGCGGCCGTGCCCGCCGATCCGTGAAGGACCGCGAGCTGGGCGTCAGCGGAACGCGAGCAACTCGACGTCGGTGAAGTGGGTGACCGCCCCGGGGTAGACGCCCGAGACGATGGTGCCGGCGATGCACAACACCAGCGCGGTGGCCAGCGCCGCCGGCACCACGATCCTCGTCCTGTCGTCGTCGGGAACGGCGTCGAACCACATACGTGATGCGATCTTGCCGTAGTACCCGAACGCGATGACCGTGTTGACGGCGGCGATGACCGCAAGCGTGTAGCCCCAGCCGGTGCCGGGCTCGAGCAACGATCGGAAGATGCCGAACTTGGCGTACCACCCACCGAGTGGTGGCAGGCCGCCGAGTGAGGCGAGGAACAACGTCATCAACACCGCGAGCGCCGGTGCGTAGTCGAAGAGTCCGCCGTAGGAGCTGATCTCGCCCGACTTCGTCTTGCGGGCCACGGCGAGGATCACCGCGAACACTCCGAGATTCATGGCCGCGTAGATGACGAGGTAGGTGACGATCGACGAGACGGCGGTGGCCGCGACCTCGGGGCCCTCGCCGACGACGACGAGCGGTGCCAGCAAGAACCCGGCCTGCGCGACCCCGGAGTAGGCCATGAGCCGCACGATGTTGTCCTGGCGCAGCGCCATGAAGTTGCCCGCGAACATCGAGCCGGCGGCGATGAAGAAGATGACCGGCTGGTACACCTCTTCGCGTTCGACGAATCCGATGACGACGAGGTTCATGAGCGCGACGAAACCGGCCGCCTTCGACGCGACGGCCAAGAACGCGGTCACCGGGGTCGGCGCCCCCTCGTAGGTGTCGGGTGCCCACGTGTGGAACGGGAAACCCGACACCTTGAACGCGAAGCCGACGATGACGAAGATGATCCCGAGCGTGACGGCCGGTTCGGAGCCGATGCCGTCGTCGAGGGTTGCCCCGATCTCGGTGAGCAGCGTCGAGCCGGTCACCCCGAACACCAGCGACATGCCGTAGAGCATGATCGACGACGCGAACACGCCCATCAGGTAGTACTTGAGGCCGGCCTCGTTGCTCTTCAGATCGCGTTTGCGCCATGCGGCGAGGAGGTACGCCGGTATCGACAGGAGCTCGAGTGCCACGAAGATCGTGATGAGGTCGCGGGCCGAGGCCATCACCATCATGCCGAGCACCGAGGCGCTCAACAGATTGTAGAACTCGGTCTCCCAGTAGTCGCCCTCGCCGACGTAGTTCGTGGCCAGCAACACGACGAGATAGCCCACGATCAAGAACAGCGCCTTGAGCACGAGCGAGTAGCCGTCGATCACGTAGGCGCCCCCGAACATGACCCGGGGCTCGGACGCGACGCCGTCGATCGCGAGGGTCGCGATCGGGACGAGCGGCGCGAGGAACCCGAGACCGGACAGAGCAGCCGCGTAGGGCTTCGCCCGTTCGAGCTTGACGATGTCGATGATGATCATCAGCGCGCCGACCGACAGCATCACGAGCTCGGGCGCGACGGCGTGCCAGTCGATCGGCGGGCGCGCGAAGTCGGCCACCTGGGCGAAGGCCGTGACCGTGGACGTCATGATTCAGTTCCCGACGGCCTGGGTCGCGGATGAGACGTCGAAACAATCGGTCGCGGCGGAACCGGAGAGCTCGAGGCACTCGGAGAGACTGTTGGTGACCGCCGGGTCGGTGATATCGAAGAGCAGGTTGGGCAAGAAACCGAGCACGACGATCAACGCGAGCAGCGGCGCCCATGCCACGTACTCGTAGATCGTGGCGTCGTGGATGCTCTCGTCGTCGACGAACTCGTCGGGCGCGGTGCCGAACGCGGTCTTCTGGAGCATCCACAACAGGTAGCCGGCCGCGAGAACCGTGCCGAGCGCCGCGATCACCATGTACGTGCGGTACGTCTCCTCGGCGAGCACGGCCGCCGGGTTGTACGCCGACAAGATGGCGGGGAACTCACCCCAGAAGCCGGCGAGCCCGGGCAGCCCCAACGATGCCATCGCCGAGAATCCGAGAATCCAGCCGATGTGGGGCGTCTGCAGGAGCATGCCGCCGAGACGGCTCATGTCGAGTGTGTGGAAGCGCTCCTTCACCGACCCGGCGATGAAGAACAACATCCCCGTGATGAGACCGTGCGCAACCATGCCGAAGATCGCGGCGTTGATCCCGAAGTCGGTGAGGGTCGATATGCCGAGCATCACGAAACCCATGTGCGCGACCGACGAGAAGGCGACGAGGCGTTTCATGTCGGTCTGGGCGAGACAGGCGAGCGCGCCGTAGATGATGCCGATCACCGCCAACAGCCCGATGAACGGCGCCCATTCGGCGGCGGCCTCGGGAAGGATCGGGATCGCGATGCGCACGAAACCGTAGGTGCCGAGCTTCAAGAGCACCGCGGCAAGGATCACCGAACCGACGGTCGGCGCCTGGGTGTGGGCATCGGGCAGCCAGGTGTGGAACGGGAAGATCGGCACCTTGACGCCGAAGCCGATGAACATGCCACCGAAGACCCAGAGCTGGCTTCCCTTGGAGATCGCGCCGGCGGCCTCGGGGAGGGCTCGCATGTCGAACGTGTTCGCTTCGACGCCGGCGAGGGTGCCGTCGGCGAGGAAGAACAGCGCCAGGAAGCTCACCAACATGAGCGCAGAGCCGAGGAGCGTGTACAGGAAGAACTTCAGCGACGCGTACTTGCGATCCTCGCCACCCCACACGCCGATCATGAAGAACATCGGCAAGAGGACGACTTCGAAGAACACGAAGAACAAGATGAGGTCCTGAGCGACGAAGGTGCCGATCATGCCCGTCTCGAGGATCAGCAACAGGGCGAGGAATGCCTTGGGGTTGTGGGGATCGGGGAAGTGATCGAGCGAGTAGACGATGCAGAGCGGCACGATCAGCATCGTGAGCAGGATCAGTGGGAACGAGATGCCGTCGATTCCGAGGATGTACCGACTGTTGATGACCTCGATCCACTTCTCGTCGACCACGTATTGGAGCTGGCCGGCTGCGCCGTAGTCGAA
>JAOTZB010000240.1 GCA_029861625.1 Acidimicrobiia bacterium | reverse complement strand
GAGGGCGAAGACGATCGGTGGGTCTATGTGCTGATCGGACTCGAGCTGTTCGATGCCAACGGCACCAAGCTCGCAGCCGACGGCTGTCCTGCGAGCCAGGGCGGCTACTCGATCTCTGCGCCGGTGAACGAGACCGGCTCGATCACCGGCGAGGGCACGACGGACGGCGCCGGTCTCACCAAGACGTGGAGCATGAACGTGCCGTCGAATGCGGCCACGGTGTTCTTGGAGGTGTACCCCAAGACGCGCCTGACCGACCCGCCGGGCGCGACCGACAAGGTGCGATACGGGTCGATCCTGCGTCACGACATCCCCGTTCGCTCGAACCTGCCGTTGGTGTTGCCGTTGAACTGCGGGCTCACCGGGGGAGGGGTGACCGGCACCAACGGGTCGATCATCGGGACCGTGACCAGGAACGGGTCGCCCGTGACGCCCGATCGGGTGTCGGTCTGGACGCTCGAGCCCGATACCGACCTGAAACCGCTCGGCTGGGGTATCGCCGAGGTGGTCAGCGGCGGATTCCGTGCCGAGGCGCTTCCCGGCGACGCTCGCTACCAGATCTTCGTGACCCAGGGCGGTGAGACCAAGCGAGTGCTGTGGGTACCCCTCAACTCCTGTCAGGAGACACAGATCGACGTTCGGATGGGTTCGTCGGCGCCCGACACGGTGGCCGGTGCGACGTTCTACCTCTCGAACTCGCTCGCCAGCGGGCCGGCCGACATCACCACCGTGTTCGGTCGTGCCGGCGACACCCCGGTCGTCGGTGACTGGGATGGCAACGGCTGGGACGACATCGGGGTTCGCCGCGGCGCACGATTCGAGGTTCGCTACGGCACCGGGCCCGGTTATCCGAGCAAGGTCTTCGGATACGGCCGGCCCGGCGATCAGCTCTACACCGGTGACTGGGACGGGAACGGGACCGACACCCTGGCCGTGCGACGCGGCAATGTCTTCCACCTTCGCAACGACACCAACTCGGGCCCGGCCACGACAGTGCTCGGGTTCGGAACGCCGACCGACGAGGTGTTCGTCGGCGACTGGAACGGCGACGGCAGGGACACCTTCGCCGTTCGCCGGGGCAACGTCTTCTTCCTCCGCAACGACCTGCTGTCGGGACCGGGAACGACCGTGTTCGGCTACGGGCGGGTGGGCGACGAGGTGCTGGTCGGTGACTGGGACGGCGATGGCAGGGACACGCTCGCGGTCCGGCGCGGCGCGGAGTACTTCCTCCGCAACGACACCCAGAGCGGTCCGGCGCAGGTGACGCTGGCCTACGGTCGGGCCGACGACGTCGTGTTCGTCGGTGACTGGAACGGCGACGGTGTCGACACCTTCGGCGTGCACCGCTGACCAACCGAAACAATCCGAAATTGCGGTGATGGCGCGCGCCGAAGGCGCGCCATCACCGCAATTTCGGATTGGTGTGGCTGGGGGCGGACGTCTCAGGGTCTCTCAGGGTCCGAGTAGGGGCATCCCCGATACCCCTGCGCCCGCTTCGGCCTCACAATCGAGGTATGGATGTCATCATCGATCTGCTGGTCGACATGATCCTCGTCAACCTCTTCGCCCCGGCGGTGCTCGCGTCCGTCGCGGTCGTGAGCCTTGCGCTGTGCAGCGGGCTCGTCGCCCGCGTCGCGGAGGCATGCTGGGCCCGGATGCCCGTCGCAGCCGTCGACGAGGCCCGGGATTCCGAAATGACCCTTCTGGTGCGCGAGGAGGGACTTGAACCCTCACGTCCTTTCGGACACAGGAACCTGAATCCTGCGCGTCTGCCAATTCCGCCACTCGCGCGTGGCTCACGCAGCGTAGCGCCGCCTCCCAGCACCGGCACCCTGGTTGCAGGCGTGCGCCGACGCCACCCGGGCATCGGATCTACGCTGGCGCCGTGGGTATTCGAAACTTCGAGACGCGGCTCGAGCGAATGGTCGAGGGGACCTTCGCCCGGGTGTTCAAGAGCGGTATCCGCCCGGTCGAGATCGCGAGGCGGCTGATCCGAGCGATGGACGACGGCCGCACCGTCGGCGTCTCGGGCGAGTCGGTGGTGCCCAACCAGTTCTTCGTCTACCTGTCGTCGGAGGATTTCGCCCGGTTCCAGGAGGTCGAAGGGTCGCTGCGACGAGAGCTGGGCGAGGCGGCACGAGAACACGCCCGCGACGAGGGCTACCACTTCATGGGCCCGGTCGGCGTCGAGCTCGTCGAGGCCGCCAACTACGCCACCGGCGCGTTCCAGCTCACGGCCCGCCTGAAGGAGGGCGCGGGTGGCAACCCGGGGTCGTTGCTGCTTCCCACCGGCGATCGGGTGCCGCTGGGAAATGCCGTGCTCACGATCGGCCGGCTCCCCGACTGCAACATCGTCCTGGCCGACCCGAACGTGAGTCGCCATCACGCCGAGATCCGCCCGACCGCGACCGGCTATCAGGTCGTCGACCTCGACTCGACCAACGGCACGAAGGTGAACGGCGCCAGGGTGTCCGATCATCTCCTCGACGATCGTGACGAGATCACGTTCGGTAACACGCTGATCCGCTTCGAGGCGAGCTGAGGGCTCGCCCGGCATCCACTCCCCGCTCGCCGGTCCCGGAGTCGCGGGCCCGCAAAGCGTCTACTGCCCATTCGCGTGTCCCCGAGCTGAGTAATCTCGACGCCAGTGTCCGAACAGCTGCTTGCCCTCCTGAAGCTCTGCCTGTTGGCCCTGTTGTACCTCTTCTTCCTGCGGGTCCTGTGGGCGGTCTGGACCCAGGTACGAACCCCGCGCAAGAAACCGTCGGGCCGGCCCCGTCGCCCCGCTGTCACTGGCGCGCGAGGGGGTGGGCCGGCGTCGCGCCTGGTGGTCGTCGAACCCACCGAGCTGGCCGGTCGGGAGTTCCCGCTCGGTGACGAGCTCACCGTCGGGCGAGCGGCGGGCTGTCAGGTGACACTCGACGACACGTACGTCTCGCAACTGCACTCGAGGATCTTCCTTCGTGAGGGCAGCTACCTGGTCGAAGACCTCGGGTCCACGAACGGGACCTATCTGAACCGACGGCGCGTGAGCGGACCAATGGTGATGCAACAGGGCGACAAGCTCCAGGTGGGCTCCACCGTGATGGAGCTGACGTGATCGAGTTCCGTTCCGGAGGCGCGTCCGACACCGGTCAGGTTCGCACCGTCAACCAGGACAGCTGGGTCGCGACGGACGGGCTCTACGTCGTCGCCGACGGCATGGGGGGCCACCTCGGCGGCGAGGTTGCGTCGCTCATCGCCGTCGAGACGATCCGAGACCGGGTCGAGCAGCCGTCGATGAGCTCGCTGCTCGAAGGCGTGCGTGCCGCGAACGAGGCAATCTTCGACCGGGCCACCGACGACCCCGACCTGCGCGGGATGGGAACCACGGTGTGCACGATCGCAGGGGTCGACACCGAGGACGGGCCCCGCCTGGGTGTGGTCAATGTCGGCGACTCCCGCATCTACGTGTTCGTCGGCGAGGAGCTCCGACAGGTCACCCAGGACCACAGCCTGGTCGAGACGATGGTGCGCGAGGGTCGCCTCACCGAAGAGGAGGCGGCGGTCCACCCGCAGCGCAACATCGTCACCAGGGCACTCGGGGTCGGGCCCGACCTGGAGATCGACTGGTGGCAGCTGCCGGTCCGATCCGGTGACCGGTTCATCCTGTGCAGCGACGGCCTCTTCAACGAGGTGACCGACGACCAGATCGCGGCGGTGCTGCGTCGCCTGGCCGACCCGACCGAAGCCGCCGAGGAACTGGTACGGCTCGCGAACGCCAACGGGGGTCGGGACAACATCACCGTCCTGATCGTCGACGTCGAGCCCGGCGGTGACGATGAGGATGCCGATCCGGTGACCACGAGCTTCGGCGATCCGCGAGTCGCCCGCATCCACGGCACCGATCTGGCCGGATTCTCGACGGCCGTCGACCCCGCGAACGATGTGGTGTCCGACGACGACGAACGGTCGCTCCAGCCGGCGGTCGACGGCGACGACGGCGACGAGCCCAAGGGCCATCGACGCCTCATGTCGTGGCGTGCCTTCGGCTGGCTCGTGATGGTGATCGGGGTCATCGTGGTCGCCGTCGCCGCGATCGGCATCTATGCGCGCTCCAGCTTCTTCGTGAGTGTCGAGGGCGACCAGATCGTGATCTTCCAGGGCCGTCCCGACGGTGTGCTGTGGTTCGACCCGACCATCGAGGAGGTCACCGAGGTCGCCGTCGACGACCTCACGCCGGCGCTGCTCGAAGAGGTCGTCGGCAATCCGAGCTACGCGAGCCTCGATGGCGCGCAGGACTACGTGGCCGGCCTCATCGACCGCCTCCCTTCGCCCGAGCCGACGCCGGTCCCGGAGACGCCGGCCGCCGGGACACCCACCCCCGACGGCTGATGGCATCGCCGCGCCGCAACACCGAGCTGAGCCTGCTGCTCCTCGTCGTCGTCATCACCGCCGGCGCGTACACGCTCGCCAGCCTCGGCAGAGAGGCCACCCTCCCGGCGAACATCGTGCCGTTTCTCGGCATCATCCTCGGTCTGTTGCTCGTCGCCCACGTCGCCACCCGACGACTCGCACCCAACGCCGACGGGATGCTGTTGCCCCTCGCCGGCCTGTTGAACGGGATCGGGTACGTGTTCATCGCCAGGCTCGACGACGAGCTCGCCGCGCTCCAGGCCGTATGGGCGATGCTCGCTGTCGGCGCGTTCGTCGTCACGCTCGTGGTGGTCAGGCGAGTCCGGACGCTCGATCGGTATCGCTACACCTTCATGCTCATCGGCATCGTCTTGTTGCTCGTGCCGCTGGTTCCCGGCATCGGCCAGACCATCAACGGAGCACGGATCTGGGCCAGCATCGGCCCGGTCAACTTCCAGCCCGGCGAGTTCGCCAAGCTCGCCCTCGCGATCTTCCTCGCCGCATACCTCGTCGAGAAACGTGAGCTGCTGGCACTGTCGACGTTCCGGATCGGGCCGCTGCACCTGCCCGAGCCGAAACACCTCGGCCCCCTCCTGCTCGCATGGGGCGCGTCGGTCGTGGTCATGACCGCCGAGAGGGACCTCGGGTCGTCACTGCTCTTCTTCACGCTGTTCGTGGCGCTGTTGTGGATCGCGACCGAACGGTCCAGCTACCTCTTGATGAGCGGCGTTCTGTTCGCGACGGGCGCGGTGCTGGCGTGGACCCGGTTCGCTCACGTGCAAGATCGCGTCGACACCTGGCTCGATCCGTGGGCCGACCCGAAGGGCTCGGGCTTCCAGGTGATCGAGGCCTCGTTCTCCCTCGCCAACGGGGGACTCACCGGGACCGGGCTCGGCCTCGGCAACCCCGACCGCATCCCCGTGGTCGAGACCGACTTCATCTTCGCCGCCGTCGGCGAGGAGCTCGGCCTCTTCGGGGCCACGGCGATCTTGATGAGCTACCTGTTGATGATCGGCGCCGGCCTGCGCATCGCGCTCAATACCGATCAGCCGTTCGAGAAGCTGCTCGCCGCCGGCTTGACCACCCTCATCGGCGTGCAGGCCTTCATCATCATCGCCGGTGTCGTCCGCCTGCTCCCGCTCACGGGCGTGACGCTGCCGTTCGTCTCCTACGGTGGATCGTCGCTGCTCGCCAACTACATCCTGCTCGCCTTGTTGTTGCGGATCTCCGACGAGTCCAACGCTCGCCGGCGCACCGGTCGACCAGCGAGAGAACCACAGGCGGTCTCGACGTGAACGGTCAGATCCGCAAGGTCGGGCTCGTTCTCGTGCTGTGTTTCATGGCGCTCTTCGCCCAGCTCAACTGGCTCCAGGTCTACGGGGCCGACCGACTCGAGGAGAACCCGAACAACACGCGGGCGATCATCCGCGACTTCGGTCGGGAGCGGGGCATCATCGCCACGGCGGACGGTGTCGTCGTCGCTCGCACGCTCGAGGTCGACGACGACC
>JAOTZB010000239.1 GCA_029861625.1 Acidimicrobiia bacterium | reverse complement strand
ACGTTCGACACGCTCGTGGCCGACCACCGGGCGTTGGTCGACCGCACCAGGGCGTTCGGCGTCCCGGCCATCGTGCTCGACGGGGGCCGGGGACCGGCGATATTCGGCCCCGTCATCTCGAACCCGCCCGAGGACGACGCCACCGCACTCGAGCTGTGGAACCACGTGACATGGCTGACGCGCTACGACAACTTCAGCGAGCTCAAACGCGACCGCACGGTCGAGCCCGATCTCGAGCTCTACCAGCAGCGCATCGCGGCCCGCGAGGCGGCTCGGTAGACCGCGCCGAGCATGACGACAACGGCTGTTCGTCTTTCTCCGGAATACCGGTCGTGACCAGGCGAAACTGTCACACCTCGTCCGTAGTGTCGGCGTATGGACTCGGGGGTACAGGATGCAGCGTTCCAGGATGCAGCGTTCCAGGATGCAGCGTTCCAGGATGCAGCGTTCCAGGATGCAGCGTTCCAGGATGCGGAGGTGCGGGCGGCGCTCGAGGCTATCGAGGCCGGGTTGGACCGGCTCCAGGCGCTCGATCTCGATGCGATGCCCGGCGGCGACGTCACGGCGTTGATGGCCGGGGTCGAGCGCATCACGCGGCGGGCGAGCGCCACCCAGCTGAGCCTGCTGGATGCGGTGCAGCAGCGCGAGCTGCACCGGGCCGATGGCCATGCCACGGCCAAGACCATGCTTCGCCATGTGGGCAGACTGTCGCACGGTGAGGCCGCGGCGCGAGGGCGGTCCATGCGGATGTGCCGCGAGCTCCCCGCTGTCCGTGCGGCGTTTCGCGCCGGCGACATCGGCGTCGATCACGTGTGCTTGTTGGGGCGGGTCCATGCGAACCCGCGGGTTCGTCATGCCATGCCGGGCCGTGAGGGCACGTTCATCGGCGGGGCCCAGACGCGCACGTTTCGCGAGTTCGAGCTCGACGTGCGCCAGTGGGAACGTCTGGTCGACATGGACGGCCCCGAACCCGCGAACCAACGCAACCACGAGACCCGCGATGCCAAGCTGATCCAGCACCACTTCGACCTCTCGTGGGATCTGGCCGCCCGGTACGCGGCGATGCAGGGCGCCTCGATGCGGGAGATCCTCGACCACTACATCGAGGCCGAGCTCACGGCCGACTGGGAGAAGGCCAGGGCCGAGCACGGCGACGACGCGTGTTTCGCAGACCTGCCGCGCACCGATGCGCAGCGACGAGCCGACGCGTTGTGGCAGATCTTCCAGGACGCCGCCGCCAACGGACACGGGGCGGTGCCGCCGAGGTTCGTGCACAACATCGTCTGGGACGCTGCGAGCTTCGAGGAGATGCTGGCCCGCATCGACGGTAGCGAGCCCCACCCCCTCGATCCCGACACCCACCGGTGCTCCACGATCGACGGAGTCCCGCTCGAGCCCACCGAAGCCGTGGTCAGCTCGCTCGTGTCGATGGTCCGCCGCGTCGTCGTCGACGCAGCCGGCGTCGTGATCGACCAGGGCCGAGCCCGCCGGTTCACCGGATCGGCCCGGCATGCCGTGCTGCTCGCCGATCCGCGCTGCGTCTGGCCCGGGTGTGGCGTCCAGGCCAGCCGATGCGAGATCGACCATCTCCGGGACCACGCCAGAGGCGGCAGAACCGCCCCCGGCAACGGGGCACCACTCTGTGGCCGACACAACCGCTGGAAACAGAAGGGTTTCACCGCCCATCGCGACAATGCCGGAGAATGGCACCTCTACCGCCCCGACGGTGCCGAGGTCGAGTAGCTCGCCATGCCGGCGCGGGTGGGCCCGATCTGGGCCGACCGCGTCGTTAGAATCGGGCTTTCGTCTCCCCCGGAGTCCTCGTGCATTCACCGTTCCGCGCAATCGCATCGGCGGTCGTGCTCGCCCTTGTCACCGTCGGGTGTACGGCCGCGCTCGACGTGACATCCGAGGACGCGACCGACGACACCACGGGCGACGACACCAGCACTACTGACGACACCAGTGACACGAGCGGCGACGACACCACGGGCGACGAGACCAGCACCACCGACGACACCAGCACCACCGACGACACCAACACCGACGACACCAACACCGACGACACCAGCACCACCGACGACACCAACACCGGTGAGGTCACGGCCGGCGTCGAGTGCGGGTTCGACATCCCCGATGACGCCGAGATCGAGTGCGTCACCGTCGAGGTGCCCGAAGACCGGGACGACCCGACCGAAGGGACGATCGAGCTCGCGGTCGCGGTGCTGTCGAGCACCGCCGACGACCCGGCTCCGACACCGACGATCTACCTCGAAGGCGGACCCGGCGGGCATGCGCTCGCCACGCTCCCGTTCGTCTACGAGGATCGCTACGCGCCGCTCCTCGAGCAAAGCGATGTCATCGTGTTCGACCAGCGTGGCGTCGGCGAGTCGGCCCCCGCCCTCGAGTGCCCCGAGGCCGACGACGCCTTCGACCAGCTCGCCGAGCAGCCCGATCTCGGAATCGACGATCAGAAACAGGTCGTCCTCGACGGCTATCGCGCCTGCCGCGATCGGCTCGCCGAGGCCGGCGTCGCGTTCGACAGCTACAACAGCGTGGCGAGCGCAGCCGACATCGACGACATCCGCGCCGCCCTCGGCTACGAGCAGCTCGACCTGTTCGGCATCAGCTACGGCACCCGACTCGCCCTCACGACCATGCGCGAACACCCCGAGATCGTGCGCAGCGCCGTCCTCGACTCGACCCTGCCTCCCGAAGTCGACGCAACCGCCGAGACGCAGCTCTCGCTGGTCGGATCCTACGAGCGCTTCATCGCGGCCTGCGACGCCGACAGCGCCTGCACCGAGCGGTTTCCCGATCTCGACCAGCGGGTTCGCGACCTGGCCGCAGCCCTCGACGACGAGCCGGTACGGGCCGAAGCCACCGACTTGTTGACCGGCGACACCAAGGACGTGCTCGTCGACGGCGACGTGCTCGTCGGCACCATCATCGGGGCGTTGTACGACCCGACGGCGTTCGGCGACCTGCCCGAGCTCGTCGCCGATCTCGAGGACGGCAACACCGACGCCATCGACACGTTCCTCTCGATCGAGGCGACGAACGAGGCGTTCTTCTCGGTCGGGATGTTCCTGACAGTCGCGTGCCACGAAGAGGTCGCGTTCGCGACACCCGACAGCGTTGCGGCGTCCTCGCCCACCGACCCCTTCTGGAACGACTACCTGGCCGTCAGCGAGAACGTCGGGACCTTCGCCTTCGAGGTCTGCGACCTGTGGAACGCCGGCTCCGCTCCCGCGGTCGAGGACGAACCGGTCACCGGTGACATCCCCACGCTGTTCCTCGCCGGCGACTTCGATCCCGTGACACCCCCGCAGTGGGCCGAGTCGGCGGCCGAGCTCCTCGACGACGCCCAGGTGGTCCGGTTCCCGGCCCTGGCCCACGGCGTGACCAGCGAGCCCTGTGGCATGGGGCTCGCCGCCGCGTTCATCGCCGATCCAAGCGCACCGCTCGACATCTCGTGCGCGACCGAGACCATCGCCCCGGCGTTCGTCGCCGTCGCCGACACCGATATCGAGCTGGTTGCCTTCGACGAGCAGGTGGCCGAGTTCGGCGTGGCGGTCCGCGGTGTGCGACCGGCCGACTGGACCCCCGACGTCACCGGCATCCAGGTGTCGCGGCTCGACGGCGTCCTCGACGAGACCGCCATCATCCAACTGGGATTCGACGCCCGGTTGGTCGACACGCTGGCGACGCTCATCGGTGACGAGATCGGCATCGAGGTTGCCGACGACGGCACGGTCGAGCGGGGCGGCCGGACCTGGAACCTGATCTCGGGTCGGTCGACGTCGGGCGTCACGATCGACGTCTTGTCGCTCGACGGCGAGGGAACCGTTCCCGTCGTGATGCTCGTCGCGAACGAACTGGAGCGAGGCCGCCTCCTCGAGCTGGTTCTCGAGCCGGCACTCGCGGCCATCGAGGTCGAAGACGTCTGATCCCGCTGCGTTCGGGCAAAGTGCCGCTGCGGCCCCAGCCCGTGTCGCTAGCATCGGCGCCGTGCTCCACGTCTACGACTCCCTGCGCCGCGAGAAGGTGCCGTTCGAACCGCGAGAACCGGGTCGGGTGTCGATGTACGTGTGCGGGCCCACCGTGTACGACACACCCCACGTAGGCCACGCCCGGATGGCCGTCGTGTTCGATGTCATCCGCCGCTACCTCGTATGGGCGGGCAACGACGTGACGTTCGTCTCGAACGTCACCGACATCGACGACAACATCATCGATCGGGCCGCTCGGGAGGGACGCACCGAACCCGAGGTGGCGGCCGAGTACGCGGCGATCTACGCCGACGAGATGCGCAGCCTCGACGTGCTCGACCCCGATCAATCGCCGCACGCGACCCAGTACGTCGACGGCATGATCGCCTTCATCGAAGAGCTCATCGCCCGCGACGCCGCCTACGTCGTCGAGGGTCGGGGGGTGTACTTCGACGTCGACGCACCCGAGCACTACGGCACCCTCGTCGGGCGATCACGCGACGAGCTGGCCGAGGGTGCCGGGACACGCGTCGACGTCGACGAGGCGAAGCGTTCGCCCCTCGACTTCGCGTTGTGGAAGGCCGCCAAGGAGGGTGAGCCCACCTGGGACACGCCGTGGGGCCCGGGTCGCCCGGGTTGGCACACCGAGTGCGTCGCCATGTCGCTCTCGATCCTCGGCGACGGGTTCGACATGCACGGCGGCGGCAACGACCTCGTCTTCCCCCATCACGAGAACGAGCTGGCCCAGGCCAGCGCGGCCGACCACGCGTTCGCCCGATACTGGCTGCACAACGGGATGGTCAACATCGACGGCGAGAAGATGTCGAAGAGCCTGGGGAACTTCACGACCCTCGCCGACATCCTCGAGCAGTTCGACCCGCGTGCCCTCCGGCTGGTGATGCTCCAGACCCACTATCGACGGTCGATGGAGATCAGCGCCGATGCGCTCGACGCGGCGACCGAGGGTGTCAAGCGAGTCGACGCGCTGCAACGTCGGCTCGTAGGGGCCGGGGTCGAGGTCGAGGTCGACGGACACGACCGCGACGCAGACGCAGTCGCGCGTTTCAGCGAGGCGATGGACGACGACTTCTCGACGCCCGGTGCGGTCGACGTGATCTTCGGACTCGTCCGGCGGGCCAACATGGCGCTCGATGCCGACGACGCCGACACGGCAGCCGCTGCCGCGGCCACGGCGTTCGAGCTCGCCGGGGCGCTCGGCCTGCGGGTCGGTCCGACCGGCGCCGGCGACGACAGCGACATCGACGAGCTCGTCGCCGCTCGGACCGCCGCCAGAGCCAACCGCGACTTCGCCGAGTCCGACCGCATCCGCGACGAGCTCGTCGCACGCGGCATCGTCGTCGAGGACACGGCGACGGGAACGATCTGGCACCGGGAGTAGTGGCAGCGACGAACCGCAGTCCCCGGCTCAGCCGTTGCCCAGAATGCGGTCGGGGGCCACGAACACGGCAGCCCGCCGCTCCTCGGCCATCACGCGGTCGTACTCGTCGTAGTCGTCGTGGTCGCCGCCGGCGGCCTGGAAGATCTCACGCAACAACACCCGCAACCGCTCGCCGTCGACACCGTCGGCTGGGTCGTCGGGCCCGATGACATCGGCAGTACCGGTCACGGCCCGCCAGGTCCACCCCCGCCGCACGGCGACGGTGACCGCCGATCCGCGCCGGATGTGACCCAACCGGGACGCGTCGCCACGTGACACGAATGCCACGCACGGTGTGCCGCGTCCGGGGTGGTCGGTGACCCCACAGTTGGTCACGCTCGACAGCACTCGCCCGTCGGCCTGCACAGTGCTGACGATCGCCAGACCGTTCTCGTCGCCGAGGAAACGACGGACATCATCGAGATCGGACATGGAGAGCTCCCTTCGTCACCGCCGCGATGATCGCACGATCGTGGGCGGCGGTGTACCCGGCCGTGGTCGAGCCGGCCGGGGAATGCTCGGGGCCCACCGG
>JAOTZB010000238.1 GCA_029861625.1 Acidimicrobiia bacterium | reverse complement strand
TCGTAGAGGTTCTGGGCGGTGGCGTCGGGCTCGGCATCGAGGAGCAGCAAGGCCACCCCGGTCACGAACGGCGTCGCCATGCTGGTGCCGTTCTTGGTGGTGTACCCGGAGGTGCCGGCCTGGGCCGACAGGATGCTGAGGCCCGGCGCGGTGACGTCAGGTTTGATGCGGCCGTCGAGGGTCGGGCCGCGGCCGCTGAACGAGGCGATCGACCAGCCGCCGACGCTCGGGTCGGCCACGGCGCCCACGGTGAGCGCGTCCTCGGCGGTTCCGGGCAGCGTGACGCTGCACGCGCCGGAGCCCTGATTCCCGGCCGCCACGACCGCGAGCAGACCGGCCGCGAAGGCCCCGTCGACCGCGGCGCTCACCGCGTCGGTGCCGTCGTTGCACTGACTGCCCTGGATCGAGAGGTTGATGGCGTCGATGCCATGGGCGGCCTTGTTGTCGATCGCCCACTGGATGCCGCTGATGAGGGTCGCTCCCGTGCCCGAACCGCTGGAGTCGAGGATCTTGATGCCGACGAGAGCGGCCCCCGGCGCGACACCTCGGTTGGCGGCGACGCCGTCGCCCGTGCCCGCGACAGTGGCGGCAACGTGGGTTCCGTGGCCGTCGGACGCATCGTCGAACGCCGCAGCGGCGGCGCAGACGCCTGACGAGCAGTCGACGAAGGCGATGACCTTGCCTCCGTCGAGGTCGGGGTGGGCGGCGTCGATCCCCGTGTCGAGGATCGCGGCGACCGAGTCGGCGGCGCTGTAGCTCGTGGCGTTGCCGTCGCGGTCGCCGTCGTAGCCGAGCGTGTCGACGACGGCGTCGGCGCCGCCGTGCAACGTGGCCTCGGCGTTCGCCGTTCGGATGGGAGCAGACCATTCGATGAGCGCGACATCGGGCTGGGTTCGCAGTGCTTCGATCTGCGTGGCCGTGACCCGCGCGCTGAACGCGCCGATGACGGGCAGCGAGGCACGTGAGCGGAGCGGTCCGACCTGGGACTCGAGAGCGTCGAGTGCAGCCTCGTCGACGGGCCCGTCGACCCCGACGATCACCTCGATGAGCTCGCCCCGCGCCAGTGCCATCTGCCGTTCGAGTCCGTCGGACACGCGGTCGTCGTCGGAGTCCGACGCGTCGAACATCGCCTCGGGATGGTCATCGCCGCTCGGTCCGAGGACATCGGCCGCGACCGGCCCGATGGTCACGAGCGCGACAACGCCGCCCGCGAGGCTGAACAAGATCCACCGTCTCACCGCCCAGAGGCTACCCGTCCGGTGCTGACCCCGGGAGGGGTCAGTCGACGACGGGACTGCCGACGACGGCAGCGAGGTCCGCGAGGTCGGACTGCCAGGCGAGGTAGGTCCGCCAGGGCTCGAAGCCCATCTCCACGTTGATGGCGAGCATTGCCGCATTCTCCTCGGCGTTCTCCGTCTCGAGCATCGCGACGTCGGCGCCGGCTGCCCGCAGCCATGTCCACATCTCCGCCTTCAACCACCGCCCGATGCCCCGGTTTCGCCACGCGGCGACCGTGGCCGTGTCGCCCTGTTGGCAGTGGAAGCGGTCGAAGCGGTCGACGTGGGCCTTGGTGTAGCCCGCGACCTCGCCGCTCGGGGCGACCGCCAGCAGGACCCACGGGTCGTAGCCACAGGCGATCTCCCAGTCGGTGAGGCCGGCGACCTCGTCGGCGCTGTCCATGCCCTTCTCCCACTCGATCGTGCCGAGCGGTGCGTCGTCCATCGCTTGGCGTGCCGTGCGGAGCGGATCCATCCACTCCTCGGGAGTCCTGCCTCGCCAGCGGACCAACCGCAGCTCGGCCGCGCGTTCGTCTCGCCGTTCGATCCAACGGTTCATCAGATCGGCGTCGACTCCGTCGAACAGCAGCCGACTCGCCCGCTCCTCGTACTCGGGCTCGAGCCCGAGCGATCGCCAGAACGCGACCGTGGCATCGGACTTCACGCCGAACGCAACCATCCGATTTCGGCCGTCGGCGATCGCCTCGGGGATCACTGCGGCGAGGAGCGCCCGGCCGATGCCGCGACGTCGATGCGCCGGGTGTACCTCGACATCCAGGTCGAGGGCGTCGCGGTTGCGGCGACCGTAATAGTTCCACGACCGGGCCCAGCCGACTGCCTCGCCATCGGACCAGGCCACGAGTCCGCGCACCTGCATCACGTCGCTGCTGCACGTGAGGTCGGCCTGGACGCGCTCGGCCGGCACCTCGGGGTCGGTCGGGTCGAGCTCGTGGTCCAGGCTCCGACGCAGCGCCGTGAGCGAGGAGAGCTCGGATGAGGGAATGGACGGGCCGACCGGCCTGATCTCGATCACGGTCTCCGAGTGTTACCGCTCGGCTGGGCGGCGGAAAAGCGAATATCATCGCCGGTTCTCGCGGCGGTGCACCAGACGAAGGCCCGACCACACCTCGGAGATCGCGCAGACCTTGTTGTCCACGAGCCCGGTCGGTAGGGCGATCTCGCGCACCGTGTCCTCGGTGATGTCGGTGGAGACACCGCTCGACTTCTTCGGCCAGGCGATCCACATCGCGCCGTCGGGAAAGATCGCCCGACTCATGACCGGCAGGCGACGGTGCAGCGCTGCCCGTCGATCGAAGAACGCCACGATCACATCGGGAGAGCGACGGAGGTCGGCGCGCAGCTCGACCGGCTCGGGCAGCGGAACGAGTAGCTCAGCGAGCTCGGGCGGTTGGTCGAGGAGGGCGACGACATGCCCGTCCTTGATTCCGAGCTTCTTCGGCAGCGGGGTTCCCGAGTAGCCGGCCGGCCGGGCCATGCGCCGAGGTCCGGGTCAGCCGTCGGCAGGGGGCGGAGTCGCCCGTTGCGCAGCGGCTGCCTCGCCGTCGAGGACCACGAAGGACTTGCACGATCCCTCGACCAACGGCAGCGACTGCAGATGGGTGGCGTCCATGATGCTCATCTCCTCGCTCCGGGATTCGACCGGATCTCGACGTTCCGGCCGCCGAGACACTACTCACGCCGGATTTCGATTGCTGGGAGGACGGGCGCCGATGGGCCGGCGGAACGTACCCTGGAGGGGTGGAGAGCCGGGCGTTCATCGGGGTGTACCCGTCGCCCGATGTGGTGTCGTCGCTCGCCGAACTGACCGGCGCGCCCGAGCGTGGCGTGCGGTGGGTCCCGTCGCACCAGCTCCACGTCACCATGCGTTTCCTCGGCTCGGTCGCGCTCGACGACGCCCGCCGGGCGCTCGAGACCGTCGAGCACGAGACGGTCACCGCAACCGCTGGTCCGGCCCTGGTGCTGCTCGGTCGATCGATCGTGTGCCTACCTGTGGCCGGCCTGGACGGTCTGGCTGCGGCGGTCGCCACGGCCACTGCGTCGATCGGGGACCCACCCGACCCGAGACCATTCGCCGGCCACATCACCATCGCCCGGCTGAAGGGACGTGACTCGTGTGGCGCCGCCGGAGTGCCCTTCGCGGCCGAGTGGCCCGTGGACCAGATCTCTCTGGTGCGAAGCGAGCTGAGCTCGAACGGCGCCAGCCACGAGGTGGTGGCGACGCGCGAGCTCAGCCGCTGAGCAGGACCTACGCGACCCGCAGCAACAGTCGAGTCTCGCCCGAGCCTGCTACGAAGAGCTCGCCGGAGCCCGCGACCTCCGCGACGTAGCTCGCGTCGGCGCCGGCGGCTGCCTCGGCCGCATCGACCGCGGCCATGTCGGCATGCAACAAGATCCACGTGACCTGGCCGAACCTGCCGTACGCGTCGGCGCAGAAGGCCACATTCGCCCCCGTGATGGCGGCGTACTTGTCGGCGATCTGGGGACCCCACGCCATCACGTCGCCGAGACGGCCGGGCGCCGGGGCCGCCGTGATGATGTTCGAGACCGCGCCGATGCCCGGTGGCTCGTCCGGTGGAGCGCCGTGCACGAGCTCGCGCAGGTAGTCCTGCGACGCAACGGTGGAGGTGAACTCCTGGGCGCCGTCGATGAGCTCGTGGTAACGGTCCTGAGCCATCAGCTCCATCATGCCTTCGGCCAGCTGCGCCCTGGACTCGACGACCGTGCTCCATGCCATGGTGCCGAGCGGGTGTCCGAAGAGCGCCTGCCACAGTGTGGTGTCGAGCGAGCTGTTGGCGTTCACGTACTCGGTCATCCCCGATGCGAAGGCCATCGTCTTGTTGGGTGCGCCCTGGAGCGTCACCACTCGCGAGAAGAGAAACATGTCGTCCCTTTCATGTCCGTCCGCTCGCGCTGTGCGAGCGGACGGACATCTTCTCACGTCCCGGATGGGTGGTCCTCTGGCGGCTTCGTCACGCGTCGAGCTCGGCGACGAAGTCGAGCAGCAGCTGCGAGAGCTCGTCGCCGTGGTCGCCGAACAGTCCGGTGCCGTGGGCCGAACCGTCGAAGACGACGATCGTTCCTCCGCTCGCCTCGGCGAGATCGGGGGCAACCTCGGCGTAGGGATTGTCGTCCTCGGCGACGACGATGAGCGCCGGTTCGTCGATGCCGGGAGCGGCGTCCACGGCGTCGAGCCCGAGGAACTCGCCCGGTGCCGAGAGGCTCACGACGCCCGCGAGGTCGACCTCGGATGCCGTGACGAGCGCAGCGGTCGCGTTCATCGAGGCGCCCATCACGACGACCTGGCCGGCCCCCTCCGCTCGGAGCCGCTCGACCGCCGATGCGAGATCGACGTCCAGGTCGGAGTCGCGTTCGCCGGTCGAGAGTCCGTATCCGCGTGAGTCGAAGGCGAGGGCGCTATAGCCCGCATCGGCCAGCTGGGCGGCGAAGTCGAACCATGTGCTCTGGCTCGCTCCCCGCATGTGGCCGAGGACGACGGCGGTGTCGGACATGGCCCGACCACCCACGAAGAGGGTGCCCTGGAGTGTCTCGCCGTCGATGGTGGTGAGCTCGACCTCGATCGAGTCGGGGATGTCGTCCGATGACTCGGGGTCGATCCACAGGTTGCCCGGCACCGGATCGGCATCGGGCTCGTCGGCTGGTTCGGCATCGGGCTCGTCGGCCGGTTCGGTATCGGCCTCGTCGGCTGGTTCGGTATCGGCCTCGTCGGCTGGTTCGGTATCGGGCTCGTCGACCGCTTCGGCATCGGACGACGTGGCATCGGGCGATGTCGGCGGGGCCTCACCGGTCTCGGCGACATCGGAGCTGCCGCACGCCGCTGCCACCAACAGCACGGCTGCGACGGCGGCGGCGACCCGACGTCGGTTCATGCCGACCCGTCCTCCGCATCGTCGGAAGTCGTGTCGCGGTCGAGGCGAAGCGACGCCGAGTTCATGCAGAACCGGTCGCCGGTGGGCTGGGGGCCGTCGGGGAACACGTGGCCGAGATGGGCGCCGCAGGAGGCGCAGAGGGCCTCGGTGCGCGCCATGCCGTGGCTCGCGTCGGACTGCGTCTCGACGGCATTGTCGTCGACGGGCCGGTAGAAGCTCGGCCACCCCGAGCCACTCTCGAACTTGGTCTCGGAGGTGAAGAGCGGTTCGTCGCACACCACGCACCGGTAGGTGCCCGGATCCTTGTTGTCCCAGTACTCGCCGGTGAAGGCCCGCTCGGTGCCGGCGTGCTGGGTGACCTCGTACTGCTCGGGTGAGAGTCGGGCCCTGAGCTCCTCGTCGGTGTAGGTCTTCTCGGGCATGTCTGCCCCTTTCGGTCGTCGTTCCAAGACAAGAACACCATCCGCTGGAGCAAAGTTCCCGGCCGATGTCGAGTCGTTCCGATCGTACGACGGGTGATCGTGGCGCGCCGCCGGTCACACGCCCGCGCCCACGGCGGGCGCTAGCGTCCCGATCGTGCAGAGATCGGTGGCGAGGTTGGCTGCGGGCGTCTCGCTGGTCGCGCTCGTCGCGCTCGGGTGCTCGCCGTCGACCGATGTCACCGTCGCCGGCCGGCCCGACGGAACGCCGTCTCCCGACGCCCCGCAGTCGTCACCGCCCGACCCGACGCCGTCGCCGGCGCAACCCACCGCGACACCGCTCGCCGATGTGCCCGAGCTCCCCGACCTGGTCGAGGAGGTG
>JAOTZB010000237.1 GCA_029861625.1 Acidimicrobiia bacterium | reverse complement strand
GTATGACACGGCGGCCATGTTGGCAGCCGCGCCTCGCTGCCAGCTACCCGGCGCCACCCGCCGGCACTACCGTCGGCGCCGAAACGCCCGCCGAGGCCGGCGACGGACGCGACACCGCGCGCCGGCCCGGCCGAGAACGACCGAGATCGAGGGGAGATCGCGATGCCGGAGTTCGCTCGACGACTCGCCCGGGAACGCCCCGACGAGATGGCGTTGCGCGACACCACCAGGGGCATCGACTGGGCCACGGTCGGCGACATCCTCGACCGCGTCGCCAACAACTGCATCGATACCGATCTCGGCCCGGGCCGTCGGGTTGCCGTCTTCGCCGAGAACGCGGCGGAGACGGCACTCGCCCACCTCGGCGCACTGCTCGGCGGCGCATCGACGGTGCCGGTCAACTTCCATCTGACAATGGACGAGGCGGCCTACATCCTCGACGACTCCCAGGCGGCGATCGTCTTCTGCGATGCCATCACGCTCGATCGAGCCGTTGCCGCGGCAGCCACGGCGGGCGTCACGACCGTGGTCGCATGGGGCGTCGACGACGACCGGGTCACCGGCTGGGACGATTGGCTCGCAACGGCCCGAGCCGATCTGCCCCCCGACGAGATCGTTCCCCGACCGAACCTCCTCTACACCTCGGGCACGACCGGACGACCGAAGGGCACCGAGCTGCCGCCGACGATGTTCGCCGGCGGCGGCACCATGGCCGAACACCTCGACGAGCTGAAGACGAACGCATTCGCCGAGCACGGCACCCACCTGGTCGTCGGGCCGATGTACCACACGGGGCCGCTCTCGGGCATGCGGTTGCTGGTGGCAGGCATCCCCTCGGTGATCCTCGGCCGCTTCGATGCCGAGACGACCCTGGCGACCATCGAGACGCACCGCACCGAGTCGGCGGTGATGGTGCCGACCCATTTCGTCCGCCTTCTCGCGCTGCCCGACGGGGTGCGGTCCCGGTACGACGTCTCGTCGATGAAGCTCGTGGCTCACACCGGCGCGAAGTGCCCGATCGACGTGAAACGTCGGATGATCGAGTGGTGGGGGCCGATCTTCCGGGACGCGTACGGTGCGACCGAGGTCGGCACCACCTGCACCATCGGCTCGGAGGAGTGGCTCGAACATCCCGGGTCGGTCGGACGCGCGGTTCCACCGTTCTCGGCGATGGTGCTCGACGACGACGGCAACGAGGTGCCACCGAACACCGAGGGCCAGTTGTTCTTCCGCGACGCGACGGGCCGCGGCGTGATCTACCCGAACGACCCCGACAAGACGGCCGCCTCGAACCCCGAACCCGGGCTGTTCACGCTGGGCGAGATCGGCTACATCGACGATGACGGCTACGTGTATCTCACCGACCGCTTCTCGGACATGGTGGTGAGCGGCGGCGTCAACATCTACCCGGCCGAGGCCGAGCAGGTGCTCATCGAGCATCCGGCCGTTGCCGACGTGGCGTGCATCGGTGTCCCCCACCCCGAGATGGGCGAACAGCTCGAAGCGCTCGTCATGCTCGAGGCCGATGCCGAACGGGTCGAGCCGGAGGCGCTCATTGCGTGGTGCCGGGACCGACTGAGCAGCTACAAGTGCCCGCGGCGGCTTCATGTCGTCGACGACGTCCTGCGCAACACCATGGGCAAGATCAACAAGCGCAGGCTGCGAGACGCCTACCTCGCCGGGGAGCTCGCCTGAACGGCTCGGCCGACGATCGCGACGATCGGGGAGCACAGATGACCGAGAACGAGAACGAGACCGGAGGCGGACATCCAGGCCGGCATGCTGCGCTCGATCGCGGCCACCACGACCTCGCGTTCTCGTGTCACCTACTGTCTGGTCAATTAGTTGGCGGTTACGACCGCGACGATGCAGGAGATCTTCTGAGATGGCGCTGCTCGAGACACAGGGCTTGACGGTCACATACGGTGGTCTGAACGCGAACGACGGCGTCGATCTCACGGTCGACCACGGCACGCTCGTCGGCCTCATCGGCCCGAACGGCGCGGGCAAGACCACGTTCATCGACGCCATCACCGGCTTCACGCCGCTGTCGGCCGGGAGCGTCACCTTCGACGGCGTCGACATGGACGGCCTGACCCCGGACCGGCGTGCTCACCTCGGCCTGAGTCGTACGTTCCAGTCGTTGGAGCTGTTCGAGGATCTCACGGTTCGCGACAATCTCCTCGCTGCCGCCGAGGAGCCCAAGTGGTACTCGTTCCTGGTCGACATCGTGCGACCGGGCTACAACGAGCGCTCGTACGACGCACAGGTCGACTGGGCGCTCGACATCCTGAATCTCGGGGATCTGGCCGACCGGCTGCCGAGCGACCTGTCCCACGGCCAGCGCAAGCTCGTCAGTGTCTCGCGGGCGCTGGCGGCGCGCCCGAAGCTGTTGTTGCTCGACGAGCCCGCGGCCGGTCTCGACACCGCCGAGAGCCAGCTCCTCGGGAATCACCTGCGCGACTTCCTCGCCCAGCACATGTCGGTGTTCCTCATCGATCACGACATGGGTCTCGTGCTGAACGTGTGCGATTACATCTACGTGCTCGACTTCGGCCTGATCATCGCCGAAGGCGACCCCGAGCAGATCCGATCCGACCCCGCCGTCGTCGCCGCCTATCTCGGTGAGTCGGCCGGTGAGGCCCAGGCCCGCGAGGGTGCGGCCATCGCCGGCCTGAACAGGGAGAGCGACGACGAATGACCGACGCCCTGATCGACATCGAAGGCGCCGGTCCCTCGGTCGACCCGGCCACGACGGCGATGGGCGCCTGACGTGGCAGGTGATCGCCTGCTCGAGATCGAGGACATGGCGGCCGGCCATGCGGGTGTTCCCGTGCTGCGCGGGGTGAACCTTCATGTCGACGCGGGGGAGGTGGTCGCGCTGCTCGGCCCGAACGGGGCCGGGAAGACCACGACGCTGCTCACCGTGTCGGGCATCTTGGAACTGCTCGGTGGCCGGATCATCGTGCTCGACGAACCGGTCGGCGCAGTCTCGCCGCACAAGCTGACCCGCCGCGGTCTCGCCCATGTGCCCGAGGACCGGTCGCTCTTCTTCGGGCTGAGCGTGCAGGAGAACATCCGCCTCGGACTGCGGGGCGACCGAGCCTCCCAGCAAGCCGGCTACAAACAAGCCTTCGAGCTGTTCCCGGCCCTGGAACCGCTGATAGAGCAGCGGGCCGGGATCCTGTCGGGCGGCGAGCAGCAGATGCTGGCGATGGCTCGGGCCCTCGTTGCTCGTCCTCGCCTGCTCCTCGTCGACGAGTTGAGCCTCGGACTGGCGCCGTTGATAGTCGAGCGCCTCCTTCCGATCGTGCGAGACGTTGCCGACGAGACCGGGGCCGGTGTGGTGATCGTCGAACAACACGTGCACCTCGCGTTGGAGGTGGCCGATCGGGCGTATGTCCTGAACCACGGCGAGCTGGTGCTCGAGGGCACCAGCGCCGAGCTGCGCGAACGTCCCGACCTCCTCGAGGCCAGCTACCTGGGCACGGCGGCCGCCGATTGATGTCGGTTCAGGACTTCAGCGGACAGGTCGACGGCCGTTTTCCGCGCCCGCTCTCGTCGCCTGCTGCGACGGGCCGCTCGGGCCCCGGACCCGGCGAGTCAGGCTCGCTATGCTCGCCTACCCATGCGGCTCCTCAGTCCAGGTAGCGCTCGAGCACGACGGCGACGCCGTCGCCGCTGTTGTCGGCCGTGACCTCGTCGGCCACCGCCAGGACCTCTGGCGGGGCCGTGGCCATCGCCACCCCGGTGCCGGCCCACTGGAGCATGCCGATGTCGTTGCTCTCGTCGCCGAAGGCGACGACTTCGGTGCGTTCGATCGACAGGTACGAACAGATCGTCTCGAGCGCAGCCGCCTTGTCGACACCTCTCGGGGCGATCTGAACGAAGGGCAGACCGGCGTACTTGACCTCGACATCGACGGTGCCGTCGAGCGCCTTGACGGCCAGTCGCCGTAGCGCCGGTGTGCTCGCGTCGAAACGGTCGCCGAACACGACGACGTTCCTCACCCGACCTCCGACGTCGAGTGTGGTGAGCACGTCGTCGAGCGGGTCGCGGCTCGGAATCGCGTGGGGCAGCCGATCCGCGAACCCGGCCTCGTTGTACATCCCACGTTCGTACTCGATTGCAAAACCGAGCGTTGGTTCGACCCGGCGAAGGGCAGCGATCACGGCGACCGCGACGTCTGTCTCGAGCCACACGGAATGGAACTCCTCGCCGCTCGGCGCGCGGACCGTGTAGCTCCCGTTCGAGGTGATCACGAACGACTCGAGGTCGAGCGCATGGGCCGTGCGCCTGGCGATCACCCACGGCCGACCGGTGGCGAGCACGAGATGTGTGCCGTGACCACGAACTGCGTCGAGCGCGGCACGCGTGCGGGCCGACACGGTGCCGTCGTCGCGCAACAGCGTGCCGTCGAGGTCGCAGGCGATCAGTTCGGGCAGCACCGGCGCCTCCGGCCGAGGTGAGCCGGCCAGGTCCGGCCCGGCCGGATCACGTCGGCGGGGCGGCCATCTGGTCCTGGAAGGTGGCGAGATCGAAGTAGTCGCGCCACAGCGAGATCTTGCCGTCGCTGACCTCGAACACACCCGCGACCGGTAGTTCGATCCATCCGGTCGGCATCTGGAAGCGATCGAGCCGTTCGTTGAAGACCGTCCTCTCGGCGCCGACCTGACGGTGCACCACCCATTCGATGGCGGTGCACGAGGCGGTGAACGGCTCGAGCAGCTCCTTGATCCCGGCCGGACCGAAGACCTTGCCCATTGGCACGTTGTCGTACTCACAGTCGTCGCTCACCAGCGCGACTGCAGCGTCGATGTCCTTCGCTTCGATCGCGGCGATGAACGCATCGACGACGTCGGTGGCGCTCATGGGGCCTCACCGCCCCAGGAATCCCAGTGGAGGACCGTCTCGATCGGTGGGCGCTTCGCCGGCTTGAAGTCGGTTCCCAACGTGTACCCGACCGTGATCAACGCGCACTGGCTGACGGCGTCGAACGGAATGCCGAGAACCTCGGCCGCCTCCTCCTCGTGCATCAGATGGATCGTCGTCCAGGCCGTCCCGAGCCCCCGTTCGCGAGCCGCGAGCATGAAGCTCCACGCACCGGGATGAATCGACCCGTACATCGACGTCGCCGCCATGTTGGGCAGGCCGTCGAGCCGGCCCGGGAGACATGGAATCACCATCGCCGGAACCTTCTCGAAGTTCGCGGCGAGATAGGAGGCCGACTCGCTGACGCGTCCCTGCTGGGCGAGACGTTCGGCGTCGTCGCCGCTGTAGGCGGTGGCTGCGTTGCCGTCCAGCGTCTGGTAGATCGCCCAGCCTTTCCGATAGATGTCGGCAAGCGCCTGTCGCTTGGCCGCGTCGGTGACAACGAGCCACTGCCAGGCCTGCGAATTCGACCCGGTCGGCGCCTGCACGGCGTACTCGAGGCACTCCTTGAGGACCGCATCTTCGACCGGGCGGTCGAAATCGAGCCGCTTGCGGACGGCCCTCGTGGTCGTGAGGACCTCGTCCGCGGACAGATTCAACTTCATGTGCTCTCCCTGGGCTTGTACGTCGTCGTTCGTTGCGTGCGGCCGCCGAGAACCGCGATACCTCCTCGTCGCGGATGTCGCCATTCGACGATCAGTGCTCGCCGGCCCCGATCGGTGACACCGGATGCAGTCGTCTCGAGATCACCTCGACGCCGGGCGTTGAGCACCAGGTCACAGTCAGCGTCGGCCAGGCCCCACGCGATCCCGCGGCCGATGCCGTGGCCCGAACCGGTCACGACTGCAACGTGTCCGACCATGGAGAACCGGTCGAGTAGCGACATGCCCGGACGCTACTTCGACCCGCTCGGACGGAAGTAATTGCCGGCGGCGGCAGTGAACTCGCCCCGACTCGGCTCGCCGCCCTAGCGTTCGGCCATGAGAAACCGTCTTTCGGGCAAGGTCGCGGTCGTGGTCGGCGGGGCGACCGGCTTCGGCCTGGCGTGCGTGGAACGCTTC
>JAOTZB010000027.1 GCA_029861625.1 Acidimicrobiia bacterium | reverse complement strand
GAGCTCCGCGGCATCCGGGGGATCCTCGCCGACAGGATGACCGTGTCCCGCCGCACCATTCCCGACGCCAGCTGCGGCTTGGCCGTCGATGCATCGCGGCTGCTCGCCATTCGCTCCCGGCTCCAGGACGACGAACCCGATCGATCCGCCGACGTCACGCCCTTCACGATGATCCTGGCGGCAACGGTGCAGGCACTCCACCGGTGGCCGATGCTCAACGCCACCCTCGACGAGGCGAATCGCACCATCCACCTGCTCGACGACATCCACCTCGGCATCGCCACTGCCACCGAGCACGGATTGATGGTTCCGGTGCTGCACGACGCCCACCGCTGCTCACTCGCCGACATGGCCGCCGAGACGCGCCGGCTGGCTGCCGGGGCCCGAGACCGATCGCTGGCCCCGAGCGAGCTCATGGGAAGCACGTTCACGGTCAGCAACTTCGGCGCGTTCGGTGTCGACGACGGTGTTCCGGTCATAAACCACCCCGAGGCCGCCATCCTCGGCATCGGCGCCATCGCTCCCCGCCCATGGGTGGCCAACGACGCGCTGTCGGTGCGATCAGCCGTCACCCTTACGGTGGCCTTCGATCATCGTGTGTGCGACGGTGCCGAAGCCGCGGGTTTCCTGCGGACGCTGGGCGACCTGATCGAGAATGCCGAGCTCGACCTCGACTCGCCGCTGCTGGCCCGCTGACGGCAGGCAAGGCCGAGAGCCCGAGGACACCGGCCGGAGAAGCAGGTTGTCGATCGGTTGTAGCCTTCGGAGGTGACCGAGGACCTCCAGGCCGCCCGACAGGCAACCCGGCAGCCGAGCGACGCGGCGCGCGAGAAGCTCGAAGGTCAACACAAGCTCTACGTGCGTGATCGCATCGCCGCTCTGATCGACGACGGCACCTTCGTCGAGGATGCTCAGCTCGCGAACGCCACGGCATCCGGGCTGCCGGCCGACGGGGTCGTGACCGGGCGGGGCCTCGTCGAGGGGCGACCGGCGATCGTCGTCGCCAACGACACGACCGTGAAGGCCGGCTCGTGGGGGGCGCGAACGGTCGAGAAGATCGTCCGCGCCACCGAGTCGGCGCTGGCCCACGACCTCCCCGTCTTCTGGCTCATCGACTCGGCCGGTGCGCGAATCACCGATCAGGTCGAGCTGTTCCCGGGCCGCCGCGGTGCAGGAAGGATCTTCCACAATCAGGTGAAGCTGTCGGGCCGGGTCCCACAGATCTGTTGCCTCTTCGGGCCGTCGGCTGCGGGCGGTGCATACATCCCGGCCTTCTGCGACGTCGTCTTCATGGTCGAGGGCAACGCATCCATGTACCTCGGTTCACCCCGCATGGCCGAGATGGTCATCGGCGAAACCGTGACCCTGGAAGAGATGGGCGGCGCACGGATGCACGCCTCGGTCTCGGGCTGTGGCGACAACCTCGTCCGCGACGATGCCGAGGCGATCGATCTCGCCCGGTGGTGGTTCTCGTATCTCCCGACATCGTGGCGCGAGTCACCGCCTGCGGTCGACCCCCGGCCGCCGACGCGGGCCTTCACCGACGATCTCCTTCCCGACATCGACACGCAGGGATACGACATCCGCTCGATCATCGGGGCCATCGTCGATGCCGACAGCTTCTTCGAGCTGAAGCCGCTCTTTGCCCCCGAGCTCGTCGTCGGGCTGGCACACCTCGAGGGCAACGTGGTCGGACTCGTCGCCAACAACCCTCAGGTCAAGGGCGGTGTCCTGTTCGTCGACTCGGCCGACAAGGCGGCACGCTTCATCTGGTTGTGCGACGCCTTCAACATCCCGCTCGTGTACCTGGCCGACGTGCCCGGGTTCATGATCGGCACCGAGGTCGAGCGCCAGGGAATCATCCGGCATGGCGCCAAGATGGTCACCGCGGTCGCCGAGGCGACCGTGCCACAGGTCTCGGTGATCGTCCGCAAGGCATACGGCGCCGGGCTGTACGCGATGGCCGGACCGGCATTCGACCCCGACGCCTGCCTCGCCTTGCCCGGCGCTTCGATCGCCGTCATGGGGCCTGAGGCCGCGATCAACGCCGTCTACGCCAACAAGCTCGCGGCGATCGACGACCCCGAGCAGCGCTCGACGGAACGGGATCGACTCCGACGCGAGTACGAGGACGATGTCGACCTGCTCCGGCTGGCGTCCGATCTCGTCATCGACGGCATCGTCGACCCCGGCGACCTGCGAGACGAGCTCGTCCGACGCCTGGCCATGGCCGCGGGCAAGGACCGTCACTTCTCCGACCGGCGCCACGGTATTCCCCCGGTCTGATCACCGCCGGAGATCAGTGGGCTCCCGCGGCTCGCATAGGATCACCGGCATGCGCGTGCTCTACCACTTCGGCGGTGAGGTCATCGAGAGGGCGAGGAACGAGTTCCCCGACCTCGAGCACATCGAGGTGCCGATGGACGGCGAGCTCGACGACGGCGTCAGCGGCGAGATCCTGTTCACCCTCGGTCGCGACAGCCCGAACCTGCGTACCCTGCTCGGTCGCGGTGTCGAGTGGGTGCACTCGCTGAGCACTGGCGTCGACCACTTCCCGCTCGACGCGCTCGACGGCCGCCCGCTCACCTGCTCGCGGGGCGCGAGCGCGATCCCGATCTCGGAGTGGTGCATGACCCAGATGCTCGCGTTCGAGAAGCACGTGCCCGACGAGTGGCGGAGCAGCCCCCCCGAGATGTGGAACTTCCCGCGACGGCCTCTGGGCTCGCTCCATGGCGCCCGCCTCGCGATCGTCGGTCTCGGCGCCATCGGTCAGCTCCTCGCCACCCAGGCGATGGCATTCGGGATGGACGTCAGGGCGATGCGGCGGACATCGAAGCCCTCACCCGTGACCGGGGTCGAGATCGTGACCGACATCGCATCGCTGGTCGCCGACGCCGATCACATCGTGATCGCCGCGCCGGCGACGCCCGCCACGAGTCGGCTGATCGACGCCTCTGTTTTCGCGGCGATGAAGCCCGGCGTGCATCTCGTGAACGTCGCCAGGGGCACGCTCGTCGACCACGACGCGTTGCGAGCGGCACTCGACGACGGCACCGTCGCCCTCGCCTCGCTCGACACCAGCGATCCCGAGCCGGCACCGGCCGATTCCTGGCTGTGGGAGCACGAGCGGGTCCACCTGAGCCCGCACGTCTCGTGGAACTGGCCTCGGGCGTGGGAGATGGTGGCGGAGAGCTTCGTCCAGAACATCGCTCGGTACGTCGCCCACGAGCCACTCACCGATCTCGTAGACACCGTCGAGGGGTACTGACGATGACCGGCAGCGATCCGAGCGATCACGGCGATCCCGATCCCGCTGACGACACCGACGAGCTCGACCCCACGAGCCAGTTGCCCGACGAGCTCGACCCCACGAGAGGCCAACCCGACCAGGGGGCGTTCGCGCCGCCCCGTGACGCCGACGAGGTCGAACAAGCGGCCGCGCTGCGTTACCTTGCCCGCAAGACGCTGATCTGGGCGGTGCCGCTCCTACTGCTCGGCATCTTGTTGGTCGCTCTCGGGCTACCCGTATGGCTCGTGATCATCGGGCTCGTCGCAGCACTCGCGATCGTGATCTTCGAGATCGAGCTCTGATGGGGCTCTCTGCGGCCTTCCACGAGCTCGCCGCCGAAGTCCGCAACTGGGGTCGGTGGGGCGACCACGACCCGATCGGCACACTGAACCTGCTCACCGACGAGACGGTGAAGGCCGCAGCCACATCGATCGAGACGGGCGAGCGGATCTCGCTGGCGATGCCACTGCACCACGACGGGCCCCAGCTGGGAGCCATACCCGGCCGGGTGAATCCGTTGCATGCGATGGTCTCGATCAATACGCCGTCGCTCGGCGACCCCGATGGTTTCTGCACCAACGACGATGTCGTGACCATGGGGCTGCAGGCCGCAACCCATTGGGACGGGCTCGGTCATGTCAGCTACGGCGGTCGGCTCTACAACGGCGTTCGCGCCGCCACGGTCACCGCCGAGGGCGGGGTCACGACCCTGGGTATCGAGAACGTCAGGTCGCTCACGGGGCGAGGCGTCCTGCTCGACATCGCCGGCCTCCTCGACGTCGACGTGGTGGCCGGTGACACCATCATCACCGGCGCCATGCTCGACGATGCCGCCGCCGCAGGCGCTGTCGACGTTCGCAGAGGCGACATCGTGATCATTCGAACGGCCTGGACCCGCCATCTCGACGCCGGCGACAAGCCGGCCTACGCCGGTTGGACACAGGGCAGCCCCGGCCCCGGGTTCGACGCCGTCCGGTGGTTCCACCGCCACGAGCTCGCGGCGGTCGCAACCGACACCTATGTCTTCGAGGCGTTCCCGGGGGAGGACCCGGACGCGATGCTCGGTGTCCATCTCGCCGACATCGTCGACATGGGTCTCACCCAGGGGCAGAACTGGCTGCTCGACGATCTCGCCGCCGCGTGTGCGGTCGACGGCCGCTACGACTTCTTCCTCGAGGCCTCGCCCCAACCCGTCGTCGGCGGAGCGGGCTCGCCGGTCAATCCCGTCGCCATTCGCTGAACGGCTCAGCCCGACGCGGTGACGGTGTCGGACCGGCTCTCGCTCGCCCGATGCTCGACCTCGGCCCCGCCTTCCTCGAGCGAGCGTCGGAGCCCATTCTTCTCGGCATACATGTTGCGATCGGCCGCAACGAGGAGATCGTCGAGTGTCATCGCATCCGACGGTGCCATTGCGAGGCCGACGCTCGCGGTAACGCGAACCTCTCGACCATCGGCGAACCGAACCGGGATCTCGAGCGCTCGCCGCAGCCGGGACGCAAGTCCCTCGACCTCGGCCTTGCTCGAGACCATCGGCGCCAGCACGACGAACTCGTCGCCGCCGAGCCGTACGGCCAGCTCGCCTCGACGCGTCGACTCGACGAGGCGGCCGGCCGCCTCGATGAGCACCGAGTCGCCGACGGCATGCCCGCCCATGTCGTTGACGTGCTTGAACTGGTTGAGGTCGATGGCGACCATCCCGACCTGCGCCTCGTGGCGCAGGGCATTGGACAGGGCGGCCTCGCCGCGTTCGGTCAGGCCCGTGCGGTTGGCGAGTCCTGTGAGCGGGTCGACGAGCGCCTTGCGACGATGTCCTTCGCTCTCTCCCCAGATCTTGCCGAGCACCATCCTCACCACCGGGATGAGAAACGCCCACAACAGTCCGAGCCCCACCAGCAGGTGCCAGGTGACGGCACCGCTCGTGGTCGCGATGACCGTCACGAGCTGGGCGTCCTCGACTGTTGCCTCGAGCACGACCAATGCCGCGCCAGAGGCCGCCGCCCGCATGGGCAGCCGGTAACGAACGATGCTGTCGATCGGGGTGTCGGCGATCGATACGACCTCGGCCGAGGGCTCCATCGTCATGAAGTCCTCCACGGGCGAGCTCGTCCCAGCCGATCCGTCGGTCGACCAGATGACCAGTCCGGAGACGCTCACCAGACGAGCGTCGACGAGCCGCGCATTCGCCCCGAACCCGTTTTGCACGGCCTCGTCGACCGAGGCAGCGGTGGCCGGCCCGAGCACGGTGGTGGAGGCGAGCGGCGGCATGGCCTCCCAGAGCCGGTCCTCGAGCTGGTGACGTTGGACGAAGGCGGTGGCTCGCAGGGCCTGGGCCTCGCTCGATTCCTGGGTGACCCGGCCGAGGACGATGCCGAATGCGAGAAGAGGCACGAAGCTCAGAACCGCGAACGTGACGAGCAATGTCTTGGTCGTGCCCAGCGACCGAACTCTTCGCATGCACGGATTATCGACGATCGCGGGAGCCCCGATTGAGCATCTCGGTTGTTCTGCCCATGGGGGTGAGTCGTTCGACCCATGCCTGGCGCCATGGCGTTCAGATCGCCCGTTCCCTGCCCTCCCAGTACGGATCGCGGAGGCGGCGCTTGTACAGCTTGCCGTTCGGATCGCGGGGCATGTCGTCGATGAAGTCGAGGGAGCGGGGCCACTTCTGTTTGGCGATCCGATCGCGGAGGAACTCCATGATCGCCGACCTCGTGTCGTCATCGGGATCGATGCCCGGCACCGGTTCGATCACCGCTTTGATCGCCTCGCCCGTGTCGTCGTCGGGGACCCCGAACACGGCGACGTCGGCAACCAGGTCGCACTGGTGCAGGGCACCCTCGATCTCCGCGGGATAGATGTTCACGCCTCCGACGATCACCATGTCGGTGCTGCGGTCGTTGAGGTACAGGAACCCGTCGTCGTCGAAGTACCCGACGTCACCGACCGTGAAGTAGTCGTCGAGCCGCGCCTTCGCGGTCTTCTCGTCGTCCTTGTAGTACTCGAACGCCGCGCCGGTGTTCATCTTCATGTAGATGGTTCCGCTCTTGCCCGGCGCGAGCCGGTTGGCGTCGTCGTCGACGACGATGACCTCCGAGATCGGCCAGGCCCGGCCCACGGTGCCGGGGTGCGCACGCCATTCCTGCGGGCTCACGATCGTGCCCCCGCCTTCTGTCGCGGCGTAGTACTCCCAGATCACGTCGCCCCACCACTCGAGCATCTTCCACTTGGTCTCGACGGGGCAGGGCGCGGCCGCGTGCACCATGCATCGCAACGAGGACACGTCGTAGCCGGCGCGCACGTCCTCGGGCACGGCGAGCAGCCGATGGAACATCGTCGGCACCATGTGGGTCTGGGTCACCCGGTAGCGCTGGTACCGATCGAGGGCGCCTTCCGGCGTCCACCTGTCCATCAACACGACCGGGTGGCCGAGGTGCAGCGACGTCAGGGCCCAGTTGTTGACGGCCGTGTGGTAGAGCGGTGCCTGCGCGATGTGCACGTGCCCGTCGTGGGGCGCCATGCCGAACAACGAGAACAGGCCGCCGGTCAGCTTGGCCATCTCGTCGGGGTGCGCGCCGGGGAGCGGTCGCCGCACGCCTTTGGGTCGACCCGTGGTCCCAGAGGTGTAGAACATGTACGAGCCGGTGGTGAGCTGGCCGGGTCGGGCGTCGTCGACGCCGTCGGCGAGCTCGGCGAACGGACGGAACCCGTCGATGTCGCCCACTGCGAAACGATTCGCCGTCGGGACATGCGCTCCGGCGAGGGCAGCGCCGGCCTGCTCGGCGAACGACTCGTCGACCACGAAGGCCTTCGTCTCGCTGTCGTCGATGATGTAGGCGATCTCGGGCCCGGCCAGGTGCCAGTTGACGGTCGTGAGGTAGAGGCCGGTCTGGAACGCCGCCAGGCACAGGCCGATCTGTTCGACCGAGTTGGGCAGCACGACCGTGAGCTGGTCACCCGCCGACAGCCCGAGACGTTGCAGCCCGCCGGCGAGGCGATTGGTCAGCGCGGCCAGTTCACCGTACGACGTCAGTCTGTGGTCCGGATCGGCGACCGCGAGCCGCTCCGGATCGTCGGCGGCGATGGCCCAGAAGCCGGTTGCGATCGTGTCGGTCATCGGCTCTCCATCGCCGGTCGATGTCGCACGCCCGGGACGATAGGGGGCGTGGCCGGCTCGCGCAGGTCGGCAGCCGGGTGCGATCCTCCCGATTGTGACTACTCTCGTGAGAACGATCCGGGAGGGAAACGTGGCACGGACAGAAATCGACGACAAGCTGCAGTCGATCCCGATGTTCAGCGGGCTCTCGAAGCGGGAGCTTCGATCCGTGTCCCGACTGATGACCCAGATCGAGGTCGCCGAGGGTCGCGAACTGATGACGGAAGGTGAACCGGGTCGCGAGTTCATGATCATCGTCGAGGGTGAGGCAACGGTCCGAAAGAAGGGCCGTAAGGTTGCGACGCTCGGCGCCGGCGACTTCGTCGGCGAGCTCTCGGTGCTCTCGGGTCAGCCGAGGAACGCCACTGTCGAGGCCGCGTCGCCGATGACCGTCGAGGCGCTCAACCGGCGCGAGTTCATGAGCCTTCTCGACGAGAGCCCGAAGCTGGCGAAGAAGATCCTTCTCGGCGCGATCGTTCGACTGCAGTCGGTCGGGACGGGTCCGACCGACTGATCCCCGCCACCGATCGGGCGCCGCATCTTCCCTGCTCAGCCCGCCCGACAGGCAGTCGAGCGGCCAAACCACACCGCTGTGATTCCGACAGTGCCTCAGTGGTTGTCATGGCGTCGACATGCGCCTAGGGTGCCGGGGTCATGTCATTGCCACTGCTGCTCGGCGCCGCCGTCATCGTCTACGGACTGAGCTACTTCTTGTTGCGCTCCTCGGGGGCCGCGCGGGAGCTCTTCGGCCGGCACTGGTGGGCGAACAGCAACGATGACACCGAGTCACTGCAGCGCAGCTCGGGCGAGTTCATCGAGCACCACGAGTTCTGGCACCTCGACCCCGAGGCCAATCGTGAGTTCTGGGACGATGTTCCCGACGAGACGGTCGCCGATGATGACCGCGGCGATACCGCCGCCGCCGGTGGCGATCGGTAACGACGGCTCCGGGCCGCCGCGGCGGGCGACGTCACATTCTCGCGAGTAGGTCAGCGGCGCCGTAGCCACAGCTGCGCGCCGGGATTCTCGGCGGCCAGCGGGAGGCCCCGCTCGTAGCGCCGCGGGTCGACCCGGTGCAGCCACGACGTGTAGAGCTCGATCTCGAACGCATCGTTGAACTGGAGAAATGCCCGAACGAGGTACGCCTCGGACCACGCTCGCCGCTCGAACACCCAGCGGGCGGGATATTCGAAGCCGTCGAAGACGTCGTGGATGTGCACGTGCACTCCCGGTCGGAGTCGCGGCAACACCTCGAACACGAGATGGTTGACGTCGCCGCCGGCGCGGGCGACGTGGGTGGAGTCGATGAACAGGACATCGCCGGCAGCGAGCGACTCGAACAGCTCGGCCTCGACGTCTTGCACCGGCTCACGTCGCAACGAGAAGGCGTCGGGCTCATGCCCGCCGAGCACGTCGAGGAGCCGGTCGGGGAACGGGTCGATGCACGTGATCGTCATCGTGTGTTGCGGATCGAGGCTCCTCGTGTCGAGCGCGACGGCGGTCGACCAACCCGAACCGACCTCGACGTAACGAGACGGTCGCAATCGGCGAAGCATTGCCGCCAACACGATGGCGTCTCCCCCGACGTAGGGGCGATTGTCCGTGCTGTAGAACCGACCGGGTCCCGGTGTCGGACCGAGCTCGACGTCGCCGGCCAGATCGACGAGCTCGTCGAAGAGCTCCCACTGGGCATCAGGGCGCAGGTCGATGCCGGGCGCCGAGTCCATGGGCCCGAAAACCTGCTCCTCGCGGCGCCGGAGATCGGCGAGGTCGGGGTAGGGCGAGTAGTAGTGACCCGGCCGGGTCCGGGCCAGGTACCCGATCCGGCGCAGTCGCAGCGGCAGGCGGGCGTAGACCGATTCGACCAGCGAGCTGACGGGCACGGCCGTACCCTACTGGGGTCGATCCCGGGTCGAGGGCCGGGTTCGGGGTCGAGTCCGGCGGCTCTACACTCGACGATGGGAGGCAGCCGCCGGTGCTGCTCACGCCAGATCGCATGACCGACTCAGAGGCAATCGTGCTCTTCGCGGCCGCCATGCTCGCCATGGCGATATTCGCGATCGCCGTCGACTGGATCGGCAAGCCCATCCGTCGTCGTTTCGTGCCGAAGATCTTCCGGTATCCCGAAGAGCTCGCCGGCCCGCCCGATCCCAGTCGTACGGCGTGGTCCGACTCGACCTTCGTCGTTCCCGAGAATCCACCGCTCGGCGTGCCCATCGAGTACCCGGACGGCTCCACCGAGTGGTCAGATTCGTTGTTCGTCGTGCCCGACGCGCACCCGTCCACGCGGGCAGCGGTGCTCGAGCCCGGCCTCGTGCCGATCATCGACATCGACACAGCCGACGAGCCCGACACGACCCGCGAACCCGCCCCCATCGACACAGCCGACGAGCCCGACACGACCCGCGAACCCGCCCCCATCGACACCGCCGACGAGCCCGACACGACCCGCGCCGAGCGACCGGTTCCGGTCGCGGCGGGAGCAGTCGCGGCCGCGCCGACGCCCGGCCGCCGCCTGGTCCCCGAGCGCAGTACCGGCTGGCGACCGGGACAGTACGTGTTCAATCGCACGCGCGACGGCAACGAGCCGCGAAGCGACGTCGTTCGGTCACGCTTCTGGAAGAACATCGGCATCAGCGACCACGCTGGCGCGTTCGGCGACCTCAACTCCAGTCGGCTCTCGACCGGAAAGGCGCCAGCTCGCCGCAATCCTCGATCCGGCAAGACCGAGCTCATGCACCTCGACGTCACGACGTTCGAGGAGGCGGCCGGCCGGCCGCCTGTTCCGTCGTGGCCGGGTGACGAGCTCGACCCGTTCGCGGGCTCATGACCGCAGACCGGGATCTCGCCACGATCTTCGGCGAGTCGGGCAGCGAGATCATCACGCACGAGAACCGAACCGTTCGGGCCTTCGTCCGGATCGAGGTGCCTGCTCGGGCCACCCTCGAGATCACTCGCCTCACGGCCAGCCGTCGTCGACCCCAGGCCATGAAGATCAGCGCCAACGTCGGCGAGCTCGTCGTCGACGGCTCGAGAGCACCGACGATCGCCCTCTGGGCCGACACGAGCCCGCGTAAGGTGCTCGTCACGATCGACAACGACGAGCGCACGACCGTCGATCTCTGGAACGCATGGCGCTACGGCGGCGCCGATCACGCGTGGCTGGGAAACGCCGGCATCGTCGTGCAGGCCGAAGCCGACCACTACACGCTGCAGTGCAGCGACGGCGTCGGCGCGGTCGACTTCACCGATCTGGTCGTGACCGTCCGGATCAGCCCCGATCGGGCGCGCCCCGCCGGCCACGTTCCTGGATCATGAAGATCGCGACCCACTTGTCGGTGACGGGCACGCCCGCCAGCACGATGCCGGCCCGGGTCAGGAAGTCGACGGCGATCGCCGGATTCTGATGATCGGGCAGGACGAAGGTCATCCCCCGCTTCGTATGATTCTGCTGGACGAGCCATCGATCGGGGAGGTCGATGCCGGCGTCGGCGAGGGCGGTGGCGGCCTCGCGACCGGCTGAGTGCTCGAGACCTGCTTGCGTCGGCGTGACCTCGCCCTTGCGGTTCGTCCATGTGGGCACCCAGGTGCCGTTGGGGATCAGCGGACCGCGGGCGCTGAATATCGACGGCCGCTTCCCGGCCCTGGCCATGACCTCGTCGGGCAACACCGGTCGGAAGTTGGCCCAGCGCCTGCCGTCCGCCAGTCGTTGCATCTCGTGGAGATGGTCGACGACCTCGTCGAGGTCGCCGCATTCGAAGCGCAACGGGTAGTGCAACAGGCCCATCTCGATCGATCTTACCGACGAGGGTGTCCCCGATCGGCGTCGCGCGGCTTGCGTCGGTCGCGCCTGCGAACCACGATTGGAGGCCGTTCGGCCCCGGCGCCGGGCGAGGATCGGGGGATCGATGAGTGGTCCGAGAGCACTTGTTGCGCTGCTGGCAGTGCTGGCCATGGTGGCGGCCGCATGCGGCGGCCGTGACAGCGACAGTGGCGAGCAGCCACCACCGACGGCACCGCCGGCCGACAGTCCCGTCGAGGTCGAACCCACAGACGACGCCGAGGAGGACGCGGCACCGAGTCCAGTAGCCGACGCCGACCCCTGCGCGACCGAAGCGACGGGCGATGTCGACCTCGGCGTCACGGCCGACACGATCACCGTTCTCGTCGCTGCCGACGTCGGGTCGCCCCTCGCCCCGGGCCTCTTCCAGGATTCGATCGACGGCATCGATGCCTGGGCCGCCCACGTGAACGCCGAGGGCGGCTTGGCGTGCCGCCAGGTCGAGGTCATCGAGTTCGACACGGCTCTCAACGGGAACGAGTCCGTCAACGCCCAGATTCGAGCATGCGACGAGGCCGTCGCAATGGTCGGCACGACGGCCCTGTTCGTATTCGATGTCGAGAACATCAATTCCTGTCCGGACGTCAACGGCGACCCGACAGGCATCCCCGATCTCGCCGGCCTCATGACCGAGGCCGTCCACCAGTGTTCGGCCAACAGCCTGAGCGTGGTGCCACCGACCGGTGCCTGCCCGTTCGAGAGCGGCGAGCGGCTCTTCCGCGAGCGGGTCGGACACATCGACTGGTACCGCGAGAACGTCGCGCCGGAACTTGCCGGCGTGTTCATCATCCCCGGCGACCTCCCCTCGACCCGCCAGACCGGTGTCACATCGGTGCGGGGCTACGAGGCCGTCGGGCTCGTCAACCGGGCCGAGTTCGCGGTGAGCGGGAGCGCGCTCCAGCCGGAATTCTCCGAGTTCACGCAGGCGATAACCGATTCCGGCGCGAACTACGCCCGATCGGGCTCCGATCTGGTGACCATGGTCAAGCTCAGGAGCGAGGCGGCAGCCCAGGGCGTCGACGTCGACATCTGGGAATGCACGATCGCGTGTTACAGCGCGCAGTTCATCGAAGAAGCGGGAGAGGTCGCCGAGGGGACCTACATGACGATCTTCTCGTTGCCGTTCGAGGAAGCCGACACGAACGCCGAGCTCGCGGACTACGTCGCCGCCATCGGTCGTCCGAGCTCGTTCGGCGCGAATGCGTGGGCATCCGGGGTCGCCTTCGAGGAGGCGATCGCCCGCATCGTCGACAGCGACGGCATCAACGGCATCTCGCGGACGCGCATCCTCGACGAGCTCTCCACCCTCGACGAGTTCGACGCGAACGGGATGATCGGTCCGGTCGGTCTCTCGTCGAAGACAGTCGGACCCTGCTACGTGCTGTTGCAGGTCCGAGACGGCGAGTTCGTCCGTGTTCATCCGCTCGAGCGCGGGACCTTCGACTGCTCGGCCGAAAACGTCGTCGAGATCACCCTGGATGCCGAGGAGGAGGCCGGAAAGTTCTGATCCGCGACCGAGTGGCTCCCCCAGCGCGATGACCCGATCCAGCCGCATCGTCATCGTCTTCGCCGTCGCCGCGACGATTGCGGTCGTCGCCACCAACTGGGCCGGCAACGAGATCACCGTCGCCGGCCTGTCCGGCATGCTCATCGCGGGGCTGGCGCTCGGGTCGATCTATGCCGTCTCGGCCACCGGGATGGTCGTCGTGTACTCCACGACCGGCGTCTTCAACTTCGCCCAGGGCGCCATCGGCATGTACTGGGCCTTCCTCTACTGGGAGCTCCGGGTCAACCGCAACTGGCCCGCTCCGCTCGCACTGCTGGTCGTGGTCGGACTGCTCGCCCCTGCCTTCGGAGTCGTGATCGATCGTCTGCTGATGCGGCGCCTGCAGAATCGCCCCCTCGCACTCCAGCTGATGGTCACGGTCGGTCTCATGCTGGCGCTCATGGGGATCGCCGCAGCCCAGTGGCGCAGCGATCGGGGCCGCGGCATCCAACCGTTCTTCGGCACGGGCGGCTTCGACATCGGGCCGATCGTGATCACCTACCACCGGCTCATCACGGTCCTCGTCGCCGCCCTCATCGCCGTGTCCCTGAGGGTGCTGCTCCACCGAGCCCGAATCGGCGTCGCGATGCGCGCGGTCGTCGACGATCGATCGCTCGCGGCCCTCAACGGCGCCCGACCCGGCACCGTGTCGGCGGTGGCGTGGGCCCTCGGAAGCTCGCTCGCCGCCGTCGCCGGCATCCTCATCGCACCCGAGTCGCGACTCGTCGTCGAAGTCCTCACGCTGGTCGTCGTCGATGCCTTCGCGGCCGCGGCCGTCGGCAGACTCCGAAGCCTGCCATTCACGTTCGCCGGCGCGATCCTGCTCGGCGTCGGGCAGCAGTTCATCAGCCGATACCTCCGGTTCGAGGACGGCTTCGTCAACATGGCCCAGGCGTTGCCGACCATCTTGTTGTTCGTGGTCGTGCTGGCGATGCCGCAGGCTCGCATCGAAGCCAGACGGATCGGGACCAGGACCGCGCATCACCCGACCCGGCTCACTCACCCTTTCGAGGCGCTCGTCGGGATGACGGCGCTGTTCATCGTCGTCGCGGCCTGGAGCGGCTCGTGGTCCAACGTCGGCGTCAATCGAGGGGTCACGGCGATGGTGACGGCCATCATCATGCTGTCGATCGTTCCGCTGACGGGCTGGGCAGGCCAGGTGTCGTTCGCCCCGCTGGCCTTCGCCGGGGTCGGCGCCGTGACCTTCATGCACGTTGCCGGCGACACAGGCGCGTGGTGGGGGCTGCTGGTCGCAGCCGCGGTCACCGCGCCGGTTGGGGCCCTCATGGCACTCCCGGCCGTCCGGCTCCAGAGCCTCTACCTCGCACTGGCCTCGGTCGCATTCGCCCGGGGATTCGAGCTGTTGTTCTTCACCCAGCCCGCGATCATCGATCCGACGATCAGCGGTCGCCAGTTCGTCGACCTCGATCTCTTCGGGTGGCAGGTCGGGGGCAACAGCCGCTCCTACCTGCTGGTGCTGACGGGGCTCTTCGGAGCGCTCGTCGTGGGCCTCGTGGGGCTTCGCCGCAGCCGATTCGGGCGGCGATGGGTCGCGATGGCCGACAGTGAGGCCGCGGCGGCAACCCTCGGAATCAGCCTGGTCGAGACCAAGGTGGCGGTGTTCGCGGTGTCGGCGGCGATCGCGGGGTTCGGCGGCGCGCTCCTCGGCATCCAGGCCGGCACGGTCACGCCTCGGGACTTCGGGTTGCTGATCGGCCTGCCCATCGTCCTGCTCCTCGTCGTCGGTGGCGTGTCGCTTCCCGCGGCCGCACTGTTCGGCGGGGTCAACACGATCCTGTTCATCATCGTCAAGGACACGTGGGACCTCTCGATCCTGCAGACCCTCGAGGTGCTCGGCCCCGGATTCATGGCCATCGCGCTGGTCGCCCGGCCGTCGGGCGCCGTCGCCGAGATCGGGAGGGCATTCGCGCCACTGCTGCCGTGGCGAGCCGACGCTCGGCACGCGTTCGCGGCCGACCGCAGGGCTCGACGCCTGCCCGAGATCGGACGACTGGGGCTGAGCGAGCCGTTCACCCCCGACGCTGTCGTCGAGCTCGATCGGCGACTCGGAGTGATCGGCGATGTGACACCCGTCGGCGGTTATGTGACACCGATCTCCGGTGGTGCGACCCGATGACGCTGCTGTCCGTCGCCGAGATCACCGTCGACTTCGGTGGCCTCCGCGCCCTGAACCGGGCATCGCTGGCTGCGGACGAGGGCCGGATCACCGGTCTGATCGGGCCGAACGGGGCCGGCAAGACCACACTCTTCGACGTCATCACCGGGCTCCGGAGCGCGACGACAGGCACGGTGGTGTTCGACGGCCTCGATCTCTCCACGCTCGGTGTGCATCAGCGAGCGCGACGCGGCATCGCCCGGACCTTCCAGCGGCTGGAGGTGTTCGCCCACCTGACCGTCCGCGACAACATGCAGGTCGCGTCCGACAGTCGCCGGCGCTGGTCGGACGACCCGAGCGCCTCGCCCGACGAGCTCATCGAACGAATCGGTCTCACCGAGGTCGCTGACGTCGTGGCGGGCACGCTGCCGACCGGCACCGCCCGCCTGGTCGAGCTCGCTCGCGCGCTGGCGACCGGACCCAGGCTGTTGCTGCTCGACGAGCCGGTCTCGGGACTCGACCAGGACGAGACGGGCGCGATGGCCGGACTGCTCCGCGACCTCGTGGCCGAAGGGCTCGGCGTGTTGTTGGTCGAACACGACATGTCGTTCGTGATGGACTGCAGCGACGTCATCCACGTGCTCGACTTCGGCGCGGTCATAGCGTCCGGCGAGCCGGCCGCCCTCCAGACCGACCCGGCCGTCCAGACCGCCTACCTGGGCTCGGGTGCGGGCCGGTGACCGCCGACCCGGTGCTCGAGCTCAGCGGCATCCGCGCCGGCTACGGCCCGATCGAGGTGCTGCACGGCTGCGATCTCACGGTCGGGCCGAGCCAGGTGGTGGCGCTGCTGGGGCCGAACGGCGCCGGCAAGACGACCACGCTGGCCGTTGCCAGCGGGCAGATCGCACCGACCGCCGGAACGATCGCGTTGTGCGGCCGCAACGTCACGGGGGTTCGTAGCGACGCGCTGGCCCGCGCCGGCGTGTGCCTCGTCCCGGAGGGTCGGGGTGTCTTCCCGAATCTCACGGTCACGGAGAACCTGCGGATGGCCACGTTCTCGGGGACGAGCCTGTCCGAGATCGAGGAGCGGGCCTATACCCAGTTCCCGGCGCTTCGCGACCGACGTTCGCAGACGGCAGGGACCCTGTCGGGTGGCGAACAACAGATGCTCGCGATGTCGCGAGCGCTGGCCACCGACCCCGCGCTCGTCATGCTCGACGAACTGTCGATGGGGCTCGCGCCGCTCATCGTCGAGGAGCTCTACGGTCGGGTCGCCCAGCTCGCGGCCGACGGCGTCTCGATCCTCATCGTCGAGCAGTTCGCACCCGCAGTTCTCGGGGTCGCCGACAGCGCGGCCATCATGGTGCACGGACGCATCGTCGAACAGGGCGATCCCGGCGATATCGCCGACCATCTGACCGCCGCCTATCTGGCCATCGACTGACTCGTGTGGAGGAGATCGTGAGCACCGCTGATCCCACTGAATCGCCGTCACCTCGACTACGGGAGTTCCAGGCCGAGGTCGACCGGCTCGCGGTGACGGGAGGGAGCGCGAACGCGGCACGGACGGCTCGGGTCCTGGGTGCGCTCGTCGCACTCGGGGGTGTCGCCTTGACCATCGTGGCGTTCGTCCAGTCATCGAGCGCGGCGGACCCCCAGGACCAGACCGACTTCGTCATCCTGGCGCTGGTCGGCATTGCGCTGGTCCTGGCGGGCGGCTTGACAGTGGTGGTGACCACGATCACCGGGTTCATGCGGTACTGGCTCGTACGCCTCATCTTCGAGCAGCGGGCCAGCACGGATCGCATCGTGGCTGTCGACGACGACTAGTTCGTCGCGGGCCAATATGCTGCCAACGTGACCGATCACGAGTGGGGCTTTCGCACTCGCGCCCTCCACGCCGGCGGGCAGCCCGACGCCGCGACCGGAGCCAGAGCGGTCCCCATCTACCAGTCGACCAGCTTCGTGTTCGAGGACACTGCCGACGCTGCGGACCTCTTTGCCCTTCAGAAGTTCGGCACCATCTACACCCGCATATCCAATCCGACGACGGCCGCGTTCGAGGAGCGCATGGCCAGCCTCGAGGGCGCGATCGGCGCGGTCGCGACGAGCAGCGGCCAAGCGGCGGAGTTCCTCGCCATCACTGCTCTCGCCGGCGTCGGCGACCACCTCGTGTCGAGCGGCAATGTCTACGGCGGGACCCACACCCAGTTCGACATCACGTTGCGCCGACTGGGCATCGACACCACATTCGTACCCGGCGACGATCCCGACGCGTTCGCGGCCGCCATCACCGACGACACGAAGGCCATCTTCACCGAGACGATCGGGAACCCGACCGGAACCGTCGCCGACATCGCCGCTCTGGCCGACATCGCCCACGGTGCCCGGCTCCCGCTCGTCATCGACAACACCTTCGCGACTCCCTACCTGTGCCGCCCCATCGAGCACGGCGCCGATGTGGTGGTCGAGTCGGCAACGAAGTTCATCGGCGGCCATGGCACCACCATCGGCGGCGTCATCGCCGAGGCCGGCACGTTCGACTGGGCCAGCGGCCGCTTCCCGATCTTCACCGAACCCGTCGAGAGCTACAACGGGCTGCGCTGGGCCGAGAACTTCGGCGAGTACGCGTTCTGTACCAAGGTGCGCGCCGAGCAGCTGCGCGACGTCGGCGCGTCGCTGTCGCCGTTCAGCGCGTTCTTGTTGTTGCAGGGCATCGAGACGCTCCCCCAGCGCATGGACGCCCACGTGGCCAATGCCATGGCTGTCGCCACCTGGCTCGAAGCGAACGAACACGTCGCATGGGTCGCGTACCCCGGGCTGGCATCATCGCCATCCCATGATCTGGCGGCCCGGTATCTCCCGAAGGGTCCCGGCGCGATCTTCACGTTCGGCATCCGTGGCGATCGCACGACCGGCGCGGCGTTCATCGAGTCGCTCGAGATGGTGAGCCACCTGGCCAACGTCGGCGATGCCCGGACGCTGGTCATCCACCCTGCATCGACAACCCATCAGCAGATGAGCGATGCCGCGCTCGCCGCCGCCGGGGTCACGCCCGACATGATCCGGCTGTCGATCGGCCTCGAGGATCTCGACGACATCATCTGGGACATCGATCAGGCCGTCACGAAGGCGGTGACCCTATGACGGCATGGAACCCGCCGACGGCGCGGGAACGCCTTGCCATCCTCGAGGCGACCCAGGTCGTGGCGATCGTCGGGGCATCGTCGAACCCGGCCCGGCCATCGAACTTCGTGGCGACCTACCTCTTGAGCTCGTCGACCGACTTCACGGTCTACCTCGTGAACCCGAGGGAGGACGAGATCCTCGGCCAGCCCACCTACAGCTCGCTCGACGACCTCCCATCCCCACCCGACATCGTCGATGTGTTCCGGCGTCCTGACGATCTCCCCGGCGTCGCCGACGACGCCATCGCGGCCGGCGCAGCAACGTTGTGGGTGCAGCTCGGCCTCTGGAGCGACAACGCCGCGGCCCGCGCCCACGGGGCCGGACTGAACGTCGTGATGGACCGATGCGTGAAAATCGAACATGCCCGGTTCAACGGCGGACTCCACCTCGCGGGCTTCGATACGGGCGTCATCTCGTCGAAGCGCTCCTGATCTACCCCTCAGCCGCTCACGCCGGGTAGGGTCATGCGCGAGGCAGTCGGAGTAGGTATGAGTCGCGGCATGATTCAGCTGGTCACAGCGCTTTTGGTCCTCTCGGGCCTGGCTCTCGTCGACCCCGCAGGCGGGCAGGAGATCTCGTCCTCGAGCTGCATCCTCGCCGGGGGCCGCCTGCCGATCGCCGAGGGCTCCAACGGCGAGTGGCTCGAGGCCGGCGGCTTCCACTGGCGACTGTCCCTCACGGGCCAGACGCTCACCGCGTACGACCCCGACTCGCTCGAACCCACCATCGAACGCCGGCTCGGCACGACCGACGACACGCTCCTCACCGGGCTGTCGGTGGTGGACGACTGGATCGTGGTGTCGATATCGGGACCCGAGCGAGGCGGGATCCAGCTGCTCGACGCCCGCACCGGTGAGTCTCCCGGAAGCATCGAGATCGGACGCTCGGCCGACCCCGAGTCGTACCGGATGGTCACCGACGTCGTCACCGTCGGCGAGTACGCGTACGTGGCCGGCGGACGCGAGCTGGTGATCATCGAGCTGGCCGCCCTCGACGGCGGCGACCCCGAGCGAGCGGTGGTGGAACGGTCGCGGCTCCCGGTGGCGGTCGGACGGATCGGCGCCACGAACGACACGATCCACATGCAGCAGTTCCTCGGGACGCGGTCGTTGATGCTCGACCCGGCCACCGACATCCTCACCGATGCCGACAGCGCCGACGCCCCGTGGAACCAGCTCGTCGTCGACGATCGCATCTACGCAGTCACCGACGGACGGATCGGCGAAATCGACCCGACAACCGGCAACGTCTCGTCCGAGGTGGCAGTCATCGGCGAGGTTCGCTCCGTCGTCGGTACATCCGACGTCGTGTGGATCGCATCGCAGGCACCATCGGGCGACCGCCTTGTCGTGGTCGACCCGGCCACCGGCGACGTCCTCGCGACCATGTTCGTCGACGATCCGATCCACGCCATCTGGGCCACATCCGAGGCGGTCATCGTCGAGACGACCGACGAGGCCCGCTGGGTCGAACACGGCAGCTGCGGCTGACACGCGTCGGCCCCTCCCGACCCTGGCCCTCGCACTACCGTTCGTCGGCATGGACCACGACACACTCGTTGCCCGACTCGAGATCACCGACCTCCTGACCCGATACGCCAACGCCGTCGACACGAGGGACTGGGAGTCCTACCGGTCGGTCTTCACCGCCGACGCCCACATCGACTACTCGTCGGCAGGCGGAGCGGTCGGCGATCTCGACACGGTCACCGCCTGGCTGCGCGACACGATGTCGATGTTCGAGATGACCCAACACCTGATCTCGAACGTCGACGTCACACTCGGCGACGAGACCGCCACCGTTAGAGCCATGTTCTACAACCCGATGCGTTTCAAGGGTGGTGACCAGTTCTTCTGTGGGGGGTACTACAACCACGACCTGGTGAGGACCGGTGAGCGGTGGTGGAGCCGTCGGCTCGTCGAGGACGCGTGCTGGTTCGACGGTCTACCAGCTCCGGCCGCACCGGCAACATGAGCGACGACGAGCTGTTCCGAAGCCTGTTGAACACGCCGGAGGCGTCGACGGTCGTCAGCCACGCCGCGACCGTCATCGTGGGCCGCGACAGCGCCGATGGCATGTCGATCCTCATGATGCGCCGGAGCTCGAAGATCGCGTTCGGCGGCATGTGGGTCTTTCCGGGCGGCAAGGTCGACGCCGACGACTACGACCCGGCGGCCCCGAAAGATCTGATCGGCGCGAGCGCACGGGCCGGCGTGCGGGAGGCCAAGGAGGAGGGCGACCTCGACCTCGTCGTGACGGCCCTGGTGCCCTACTCGCACTGGAGTCCCCCGCCGGAGGCACCGCGTCGTTTCCTCACGTGGTTCTTCATCGTCTCGGCTCCTTCCGGCCCTGCCGGCGATGTCACGATCGACGAGACCGAGATCACCGAGCATGCCTGGCTCACCCCGCGAGACGCGCTCGACCACCACCGCGCCGGCGAAATCGAGCTCGCGCCACCCACCTATGTGACGTTGTGCGATCTTGCCGACTTCTCGTCGATCGACGACGCGCTCGATCGGGCCCGGCGCCGCGAGCCGGTCCGATTCGTGACCCACATGGTGATGAGCGAGGACGGCCCGATCGCGATGTGGCGGGGTGACGCGGGGTACGAGGCCCGCGACCCGACCGTGCCCGGACCCCGGCATCGCGTGGTGATGGGCCCCGACGGCTGGAGTCTGCTGCGATCCTGACGCCGTGGCCGACCGGCCCGGCGGCGGCCTGTAGCGTTGGCTCGACATGTCCACCGAACAACTGCCGGCAGTCGATCCCGAACGCGGTCTGAGCGCCGCCGAGGTGGCCGCTCGCGTCGCCGACGGCCGCACCAATCAGGTGCCCGAGGCGCCGGTTCGCAGCCTGGGCGAGATTCTCCGGGCCAACCTGTTCACGCGGGTGAACGCGATCATGATCACACTCTTCGTGTTGATTCTCGTCGCGGGATTCCCCAAGGACGGGTTGTTCGTGGGCGTGGTGTTCTCGAACGCGGTGATCGGTGTGGCCCAGGAGGTCAGGGCCCGGCGAGAGCTCGACCGACTCGCGTTGTTGAGCGCACCCAGGGCGCGGGTGATCCGGGACTCGGAAATCCACGAAGTCGCGGTGAGCGAGGTCGTTCAGGACGAGCTGCTCGACCTGGCACCCGGCGATCAGATCATCGTCGATGGCATGGTCGCGGCGGCAACGGGACTCGAGATCGACGAGTCGTTGCTCACCGGCGAAGCCGACCCGGTCGTGAAGGTGAACGGCGATCCGGTCCTGTCCGGCAGCTTCGTCTCGGCAGGATCGGGCCGATTCGTCGCCACCAAGATCGGCGCGGCCAGCTATGCCAACACCCTCGCCGCCGAGGCGAAGCGGTTCACCCTCGTCAACTCCGAGCTACGGGATGGCATCAACCAGATCCTGAGGTGGCTCGTCATCGTCATCCCGCCGGCGTCGGCGCTGCTGCTGTGGTCACTCCTCGATGCCGAGGACCGGTGGGAGGACGCACTCCAGGGCACGGTTGCAGCGGCGGTCGCGATGGTGCCCGACGGGCTCGTCTTGTTGACGAGCCTCTCGTTCCTCGCCGGGATCATCGCCATCGCACGCCGACAGGCCCTCGCCAAGGAGCTGGCCACGGTCGAGCTGCTGGCACGGGTCGACACGTTGTGCCTCGACAAGACCGGCACCATCACCACCGGCGACATATCCCTCGGCGAGGTCGTCGCGCTCAACGGGTACAACGACGACTTCGTCCGCGCGGCCCTCGGTTCGGTCGGGCACGCCGATCCGAATCCGAACCCGACGTTGCAGGCCGTCATCGCTCACCACGCGGCCGAGACGGGCTGGATCCTGCTCCACACCGAACCCTTCTCCTCGGCGCGGAAATGGTCCGCCACGGAGTTCGCCGACCACGGCCTGTTCTACTTCGGCGCCCCCGAGATGCTGCTCGACGACGACGACCCGGCCAGCGACCAGTGGTCAGCAGCAGCTGCGGCCGGCCGGAGAGTCCTGATG
>JAOTZB010000026.1 GCA_029861625.1 Acidimicrobiia bacterium | reverse complement strand
CGGACTCCGCAGCGGGTCGAGCAGGGAATACCGGATCGCGCTCGCCGACGGCACGCTCATCGGCACCGTCGACGAGGCACGTGCGTTCGCGTTGGTACACCCGGGGGCGATCTACCTCCACCGGGGCGACACCTTCCGTGTCGTCGAGCTCGACATCGACACCGGGCTCGCGACCGTCGAGGCGGCCGATGGCAGCGAGTACACGCAGGCCCGCACCGACATCGACATCTCCGTGCTCGATGTCGACGCGGACCGCAAGGTCGCGAACAGTCGGCTGTCGCTGGGCGATGTCGAGGTCGTCACCACGGTGGTCGGCTACCAACGGCGCGAGGTCCGCTCGCGTCGCATCCTCGCCAACCTCCAGCTCGACCTCCCGTCCCAGCGGCTCGTCACGCGGGGAGTCTGGTACACCGTCGTCCCCGAGCTCGTCGACGATGCCGACATCGCGCCCGCCGATCTCCCCGGCACGCTGCACGCCATCGAGCACGCTGCCATAGGCATCCTCCCCCTGTTCACGATCTGCGACCGATGGGACGTCGGCGGAGTCTCCACCGCCCTCCACGGCGACACCGGGCTGCCGACGATCTTCATCTACGACGGCTATCCGGGCGGTGCCGGCATCGCCGAGCTCGGCTTCGACGCCGCCGACCGACACCTCGAAGCCACCCTCGACGTGCTCCAAGCCTGTCCGTGCATCGACGGCTGCCCATCGTGTGTCCAGTCGCCGAAGTGCGGGAACGGCAACGAGCCACTCGACAAGGCGGGCGCAGCCGCACTGCTGCGAGCGATCCTCGGCTGACGCCAACGCCCGTCGGCTCACTCGAGCCGCATCGTCACCTCCGCGACGAGCGCCACGTCGTCGACCATCGCGCCGATCATCGGCACCGTGGTCGGCGCGCGGTACCGCACACGAACCGTCACCATGCCGCCGGTGACGATCGCGCCCTCGACCTCGACTTCGACACGCGCCGGGTCGAGTCCGGCGGCGGCGATCGCGGCCTGCTCGGCCGCAGCCGGGTCATGGGTCACCGCCACGACCCGTGCCGCTTCGCGAGCAGCGTGGGTCGTGCGCACCTGGGCGTGCACGACCAGCCCGACCTGCACCACCGAGAGCGTCAGCAGCAGAACGAGCGGGAGCAGCAGGGCGAGCTCGACGGTTGCCTGGCCCCGCTGCTCGCCACTCGTCCCCGTCATGCCACGAGACCGGTCAGTGACTTGAAGACCGCATCGAGCAACTGGCCGACGCGGTTCGTCTTCGCGGTCCACGCGATGATGAGCATGGCAATGGTTCCGACGCCGACCAGCACGAGCGCATACTCCGCAGTCGACTGACCTCGCTCGCCGGCACCGGCTCGCAGCTTCGACAGCTGCATCGTCACGGACAACAGGACAGACATGAGACCCTCCTCTGGGTCAGGAGCTGCGGGGAGTGACGGCGACTCAGGTCGCGAGAGAACGGAACGTGGCGGCGACGACCGGCACGACGGTCAGAAGCGTGAACGCCGGCAGCACGCACACCACGAGCGGGAACAAGAGGCGTACCGGCACGCGACGAGCGGCGGACTCGGCCTGGCGCCGCCGCTCGGCCCGGGCCTCGGCCGCGACCTGGTCGATGGCCGACGCCGGATCGACGCCCGCATGGTCGGCGTCGACCAGGAGGCGCAGGAGCGGGCGCACCGGGTCGCCGAGGTCGTCAGCGATGTCGAGGAGCGCGTCGCTCAGCCTCACCCCGACCCCGGTGCGCCCGTGACCCTTTGCCAATGCCGCACCGAGGCAGCCGTGACTGTGACGACTCACGGCCTCGACCGCGAGCGTGACCGTCAGACCCGAGCCGAACGCCAGCGCGAACAGGTCGATGACATCCGGCAGCTCGCGCACGAGCGCCTGTGCTGCCGAGCGCTTCCGGCGTCGATGTCCGACGAGAGGCAGCCCCCATGCCGCCAGCGCCCCGGGAACGACGAGCAGCGGCACAGTCGCCAGGCCGATCACCACGGTGATCGCCACCCCTCCCACCTGCGTGGTCCGCAATGGCGGCAGCGGGACACCAGCGATCGCGGCCAGCCACTCGCCCACCCGGGCCCGAACCGGCTGCCGCGATCGATGCGATGCCGGTTCACGGAGCACCAGCGGCCGGACAGGCCGTCGTGGCCGCCAGACCCATGCCCCGCCGGCGAGAAGCACCAGCCATGCCATTGGCACCGGGTTCACCACTTCACCGATCGTGCGATGCGATGCATCCACACCGCAGCGACGACATCCAGGCCGAGACCTGCGGTGAGGCAGAGGATTCCGGCCGGCGTCGTGAACAGGAACGAGGATGTCGCCGGGTCGGCGGTGATCGCGAGCACCAAGAACGCCACCGGCAACAGGCCGATGACCACTGCGGATGCCCGAGCCTGGCTCGACAACGCCGCCACCTCGCGTTCGATCGAGCGACGATCGCGCACGGTTGCGGCCACCCGATCGATGGCGCCCGCCCCGGTTCCGCCGGCGTCGATCGTCAGCAGCAGCGCTGCGACCGCGAGCTCGACGAGGGACAGCCGTCGGCGTTCGGCCCACCCCGCGATGGTCAGGCGCAGCTCCCGACCCGCGTCGAGCTCCCGTCGCATGGTGTCGAAGTCGCCCGCGATCGGCCCCGACATGTCGACATCGAACACCGCCTGGCGGAGCGATCGGCCGGTCCGGAGGCTTCGAGCGATCGAGTCGAGCGCTTCGGGCAGGTCGGCGACAACCCTGGCGTCGGACCCGCCCCGGACGAACGGAAGTCGCCGCACCCGAACCAGGAGATGGCCGCCCATGCCCCCGAGCCGAGTGGTTGCGGGATTCGGCGCGACGAGCCGCTCTCGGACATCGGCGCGTGAAGCCGTGGCTGCGGCCATGGCAGCGGTGATCGACAACGCCGCCACCACGGGAAGGATCAACCACGTCGGCATGCCCACGGTCCTCCGGCGATGGCGGCGGGCTCGACTCGCTGGCCACCGCCGGTGACCTCGGCGACCTCGACGATGGCGCGCCGGCCGTCATCGGCCCGCGCGACCTGCACCACCAGATCGACTGCGCTGTCGATCTGATCGCGCACCGCGGGTAGCGGCAGCGCCGCGTCGTCGATGAGCACCATCGTCTCAATCCGCCGCAACGCATCGATCGGGCTGTTGGCGTGACAGGTGGAGAGCGACCCGTCGTGGCCGGTGTTCATCGCCTGCAACATGTCGAGGGCCTCGCCGCCGCGCACCTCACCGACGATGATCCTGTCGGGTCGCATGCGCAGGGCGTTGCGCACGAGATCGCGAATGGTCACGCCCTGGGCCGGTTGGGCCTCCAGGCGCACGATGTGATCGCCTGGAAGTCTGAGCTCGGCGGCATCTTCGATCGTGACGACCCGCTCGGTGACCGAGAGCTCGGCCGCGAGCGCATTCAGCAGGGTGGTCTTGCCCGCCCCCGTGCCCCCGCTCACCACGATGTTGGCCCGCTGTCGAACTGCTCGGGCCAACCACGACACGAGCGCCGGTTCGCCGAACTCCTCCAAGCCCACCGCGGCAACACCGAACCGCCGGATGGTCACGTACGGCCCATCGATGGCCGCCGGTGGGACGACGGCGTTCACCCTGGATCCGTCCGCGAGCCTGGCATCGACCATCGGACTGGTGCGATCGACTCGGCGACCGAGCGGGCCCACGATTCGTTCGACCATGTGCTCGAGGGTGGCCAGGTCGATCTCGATGTCGGTGCGCTCGAGGCGGCCGCTGCGTTCGACCCAGATCGGTCCCGCACCGTTCATCATGATGTCGGTGATCGCCGGGTCGGCGAAGAGCGGTGTGACCGGTCCGAGACCCACCAGTCGGGCGTCGATCGCGGCGACGACTGCGTCGAGGTCGTCGTCGCTCAGCAGTGGCGCGCATGACCGCACCCTGGCGACGATCAGGGCCCGCCTCGCGTCTCGGTCGGTCGGGACGTCGACCGACTCGGCCAACAGCTGCCGGTGCAGCTCGGCTTCGAGCTCGGGGAACCGCATCTCAGGCCGTTCGATCGAGGAGCCGGGACAGACCCCTCGGCATTCGACTCGTGAGGAGGCCGGCGTCGACGGCTCGGGCGATGGCCGGATCGATGCCGACCTCGAGGAGCACCGGCGCACCGATGACCTCCTCGACGTCGCGTGCGTCGAGCGCCCGCCCGATCTCGCTGACGAGCACCACGCCCGAAGGCCGGATCGGTGCCGCCGACGCGCGCCGGAGCGCGAGGTAACACGGCCTGATGACCAGCAGGGACACATCGGCGGCGCCGGCGATGAGCCGACGGGCCTCGGCGTCGGTGCAGTCGATACGACCGGCGTCGACGATGGCATGACGGGATCCCGTGGCCAACAGACCGGCCGCGACGTCGAGCCGATCGATGGGCTCGAGACCGCCGACGCCGCGTTCGAGCATGCTGAGCCCCGGACGGACCTCTCGACTCAGTCGGTCGAGCGCGTCGGGCCCGATGTCGTGATCGGCCGCCACCCAGTCGGCCAGACCGGGCGCATCGCCCGACGAGATGCCGAGCGCGGCCGGAAGATCTCCGGCCATGTCGACGGCGACGACCCCGGCCGGGTCGGTTTCAGCCCGACGAATGGCGAGCAATGCGGTGACGACGGTCGTCCCGACCCCACCCTTGATGGACCAGCACACTGTGAGCACCACGCACCCCGAACACTGGAAGGAGCGGGGAGTGCCGGCGGCCGACGCCGCGAGAACCAGCCGGGCTGGTGGAGTGCACCATACGGGTCGCTCGGCTCGGGGGCAAGAGCCGTGCGGCAGGGGCCCCGACCACGTTCGTACCAGCCGGTGCCCGTCTACTCTTTGGCTACCTGACAATCGGGCAATCGGATGGGTTGCACATGCGAGGAACCAGGTGGCACCCACGTCGACGACTGTGGCCATGGCTCGTCGGCTTCGTCGCGCTCGGCCTCGCCGCCGCACTGTTCGTGTGGCAGATCGTGCTCCGGGACACGACGACACCGGTGCCCGTGGCAAAGGCGGTCGACTCGTTCCGGGCGACGGACGACGCGCCCGCGAGCACGGCTGCGACCGAAGCAGCAACCGACGTCGCCGCACTTCCCGCCGCCGGCGTGTACCTCTACGCCACGCTCGGCGGCGAGGAGGTCGACGCGCTGGGAGGCACTCGCCACGACTACCCCACAACGACCACCGTCACCGTGACCGGCGGCGGCTGCGGTGTCGTCCTGCGATGGGACGCCCTCGAGGAACGCTCCGAGGAGTTGGAGCTGTGCCGCCGCGACGGCTCGCTCGTCGTGCCTCGGTACACCTCGTTCCACCGGTTCTTCAGCCAGGACGACAGCCGGCCCTACCGCTGCGACGAGCCGATCGTCCTCGTGCCCGCCGATCCCCTGGCCGGCACGACGATGACGTCACGCTGCCAGGCCGACGACCTGATCGAGGACATCACGGTCACCGTCGTCGGCGCCGAGCCGGTGGACATCGAGGACGGGACGGTCGATGCCATCCACGTGCGCCTGGCGACCGAGCTCGGAACCGACGATGACAGCACGACCGGCGATGCCACCAGCGATCTGTGGCTGGCCATGGACGGCACGGTGCTGCGCTGGACCGAGCAGACGCGCACGACCGCCGACTCGTTGGTCGGCGACGTCCACTACGACGAGTCCTTCGAGCTGGAGCTGTCAGCCTTGGAACCGGTTCGATGACAGCGCCGCGGCGACGTCCACTACGACGAGTCCTTCGAGCTGCAGCTGTCAGCCTTGGAACCGGTTCGATGACAGCGCCGCCGCCCCGATTCGGTCGAGGTCGGACGGCGGCCCGGGTGCTGGCCCGGGTGATCGACGTTGCGGTCTGGGCCGGATCGCGGACACCTCCGGGTATCGCCCACGGCCTGGCTGCGATCGGCGGAACGCTGGAGTGGACGGTCCGACCGAAGAAGCGTCGGCGCCTCGCGGCGAACCTCGCCCACGCGGTCGGCTCGCCTCCGGACAGTCGGCTCGTGCGACGCCTCGTTCGCACCGAGATCCGCAACGAGGCGTACCGGTCCGCCGACCTGCTCTGGGCGCTCGGACGACCTCACGAGTTCCTGGCGGCGGCCGAGCTCGACGGCATCGAGATGGCCCAGGAGACCGTCGCCGCCGGACACGGCCTGATCCTGGTCGGCACCCATCTCGGAGGCTGGGAGGTGGCCACGTCGGTGCCGGGCGCAATGCTGGGCGCACCCACCAGCGTGATCGTCGCCGACGACTGGCTGGCATGGGCCATCGAACACGCCCGAACCGCCGTCGGCCTGAGCGTCGTCTATCCCAAGGTGGCGGCGCTGCACTGCTTGCGGCGACTGCGCGCCGGCGAGATCGTCCTGATGCTCGGCGACGACGGTCGCCACGCCGAGCACCGCCACCGCACACGATTCCTCGACGGGGAAGCCGACCTCGCGAGCGGAGCCGCCACCCTCTCCCGCCTGAGCCGCTCTCCCGTCATCACGTTCACGGTGCTGCCCGTGGCACCCCGCCGATGGCGAGTCATCGTCGAGCCGCCCCTCGGACCGCCGGCCTCCGAAAGTGGCGATGACGGCGAGCGGGAGCTGCTCCAGCAGCTGGCCGATCGCTGGACGGCGATGATCACTGCCCACCCCGAGCACTGGGCGGCGTCCCATGAGATCGCCTGGGTGCAGGACGGCTGATGGGCAACCGGCGCGAAGTCGCGATCGGGCTCGGCTGTTACGGGGCCTACCTCGCCGTACGCCGCGCCGTCATGACCGACGACGGCCGCGCCCGCGCCATGGAGAACGCGGCCAGGGTCGTCCGGCTCGAGCAGCGACTCCACATCGACATCGAGCCGGCGGTCCAGACCGCGGCGGCACGACATCACCGGATGATCCAGGCCGTGAATCTCGGTTACGGGGCCGGGAACGTGATGATGAGCGTCGGCTGGTTGATCCTGCTCCATCGAGACCGGAGCGTTCGGTTCGGGCCCGAACGACGGGCAGCCGTCGCGGCGTTCATGGGCGCTCTTCCGGTGTTCTGGGCCTTCCCGACCGCGCCGCCGCGGCATCGCGACGAGTACACGGACACGCTGCTCGATGGAGGCGTCGACCTCGACCATCCCCTCCTCGTCCGCCTCTACAACCCGATCGCGGCCATGCCCAGCCACCATGTGGCGTTCGCCGTCGTAACCGGGTTCGGTCGGGCCGCGGGTTCGAGAACCGGTCTGGGGCGGAACGCATGGCGGTGTTACCCGCTCGGCGTCACCGGTGCGGTGCTGGCCACCGGCAATCACTTCCTGCTCGACGCGGTGGCCGGTGCCCTTCTCGGAGCCCTGGCCCGCACCGTCACCCGATGAACGGCCTCACCACTCCCGACATCGAGGCTCGGTCGCTGCTGTTGGGGGCACTCACGGCGGTGGTCGTCGCGGTCGTGATGGTCCTGTCCATCGGTCGCCTCACCGGCTTCGCCGAGCTCACCAGCACGCTGGACGACGCCCAATGGCAGTGGCTGGTCCTGTGCGCAGTCGGCCAGATCGCCGTCTTCGCCGGATACGCCGGCACGTTCCGACGGGCTGTCGCATTCGACTCGGGCCCCGACGTCTCCTCCCGGTTCGCGCTCCGGGTCGCGCTGGCCGGGTTCGGCCTCACCCAGCTCGTCGCCGCGGGCGGCGCGGCCGGTCTCGCCTTCACCTACTGGGCCCTGCGTTGGATCGGACTGGAACGTCGGGACGCGCTCGTTCGCCTCATCGGTCTCAACACCGCGGTGTACCTGGTCTTCGCGGCCATCGCGTGGATCGGGGCCGTGCTCGGTCTCGTCAGCGGCGAGGTGCCCGCGAGCATGGCGATCCCATGGCTGATCGCGGTGCCCGTCATCGTCATCGTCGCCGCGTGGTTCACGGCCGAGGATCACATCGGCCGCTGGACGACGACCACAGAGCGGGGGTTCCGGCAGGCTCTCTCGATCGGCGTCGCGGCCGCCGCGTGGGTCCGCCGGGCCCTCGGCATGACCAGCGGGCGCACCATCCTCTCGCACGCGATGCTCTATTGGTTCGGTGATCTGCTGAGCTTGTGGGCCGCGTTGCAGGCGTTCGGGGTCTCGCTCGGCCCGGCTCCGCTGATCGGCGCCTACGCCACGGGCTACCTGGCCCAGATCATCCCGATCCCGTTCCTCGCGACCGGAGGTGTCGACACCGCGACGACGCTTACCCTCACGGCGGTGGGTGTGCCCGTCGAGGTCGCGCTCCTGGCCGTGGTGGCCCATCGGATCTTCGCATTCTGGCTTCCGATCGGCCCCGGCCTGTGGTCGGCCGCGGCATTGTCGCGCCAGGGCCAACCGACGACTCGAACGAGCTCGCGGTGAGCGTGTCGACCCGGTCGGTTCTCGCCGGGTCGTCCGCGGTCAGACCCGGAGTGCTTTCCGGATCGCGATGACCAACAGGACGACGAACACGACTGCGAGGAGTCGGGTCTGATGACGGTGAGACGGCACACCCATGGCGGAGGTGGACGGGAATCGAACCCGCCGGACGGGGATCACCCGTCCCACCCGCTTTGAAGGCGGGGGAGCCCACCAGGTACTCGGACACCTCCCGGCAGTCCGGTCACCCTATCGCCGGGGCCCGACAGGAGCCCCGACGGCCCAGCGGGTCAGACGGCCAGGAGGTCGCGTGCGCCGGTGTCGCTGCTGGGATGGCGCAGCTTGGACATCGCCCGAGCCTCGATCTGGCGGATGCGCTCGCGGGTGAGGTTGAAGTGCTCGCCGACCTCTTCGAGCGTTCTCGGCTCGCCCCGGTCGAGGCCGAAGCGAAGCTTGAGGATCTCGCGCTCGCGTTCGTCGAGCGGCGCGAGCAGCCGGGCGATCTCCTCGGGCAACAGCGCCGTGGCCGCGACCTCGAAGGGTGACTCGGCCGAACGGTCCTCGACGACGTCGCCGAGCTCGGCGTCGCCGTCTTCGCGTAGGGGCTCGGACAACGAGAGCGGCTCGGCCGCGAACCGCAGCGCCTCGGTGACCTTGTCCTCGGGCATCTCGACCTCGGCCGACAGCTCGGAGAGCGTCGCGGGCCGGCCCAGCTTGAGCTCGAGGCGGGCGCGTGCCTTCTGGAGCCGTGCCAACGTGTCACCGGCGTGCACCGGCAGGCGGATGGTTCGTCCGGTGTTGGCGATGCCGCGGGTGATGGCCTGGCGGATCCACCAGGTGGCGTAGGTGGAGAACTTGAAGCCCTTGCGCCAGTCGAACTTCTCGACGGCGTGCATGAGGCCCAGGTTTCCTTCCTGGATGAGGTCGAGGAGCGGGAGGCCCGACGCCTGGTACTTCTTGGCTATCGACACCACGAGGCGCAGGTTCGACTGCACGAAGGTTCGTTCGGCGTCTTCGCCCTTGCGGCTCGTGCGTCGCAGATCGCGCTTGCGGGCAACGGTGAGCTTGTCGCCCGAATCGAGATCTTCCCGCGCGGCGTTCCCGGCCTCGATGGCCTGGGCGAGACGAACCTCGTCCTCTTTGGTCAGCAGTGGGTACTGACCGATGTCGGTCAGGTACAACCGAACGAGGTCTTCTTCGTCGCGCTCAACACGTTCCTTGGGCACCTGAACGACTCACTCCCGGTTGCCGGACGAATCTCCACTGCGCCGGATGAGCTCGCCCCGTCCGGCAGTGGTGACTCTGAAGCACCATATCCCTCTGGTCAAGCCCTCCAAACGGGCAACGAAGACTGTCTCTGACCCATCGTCACATTCGAAGCGGCTCCTGACCGAGCAGAAATCCCCCGGACTGGGCCGATCGGCTCATCCGGTCAGACCGACGAGGCTCGAGAGCCGCCGAATCGCTGGTCGCCGCCGTACCGCCTCGCGGTCGGCGGCCGACGGGCTCAGCACCCCGAAGCCGAGCTCGGCGAGGTCGGCGGCGACGATCCGACCGGCCCGGATGACCGAGGCGTCGCTCACGGCTCGCAGTCGGCCGAGCAACGAGTGCACGCGCTGCACGAGGACCGGGACGACGATCTCGTCGAACGCGACGAGCCGATCGGCCGGATCGAGCTCGGCCAGCACCGACACCGCGTCGTTCCACCCTGGCCGTGGGGGCACGATCCGCGGGCCCACGTCCAGTGCCGGCGAATCGGGGAGCTGATCGCGCCACAGCCGCGAGTGCTCACCCAGACGCCGGGACCCGATCGCGAACCGGACCCGCCGGTCGGGTCGCGACTCGTCGGTCGACCATGCGCCGAGCGTTTCGAACAGCCGTTCTCCCACCCAGATCGACCCTCCGAGCCAGTCGGCGAGCTCGTCGAGCAACATGGGCTCGACGGGATCGGTCATCGATCGAGGCCGCGGTAGCGGTGGGTGATCGGGACACGTCGATCCTTCCCGAAGGCCCTCGACGACACTCGGGGGCCGATCGGGTTCTGCCGCCGCTTGTACTCGGCGAGGTCGACCAGCCGCGCCACCCGCGTGACCAGGGCTGCGTCGTGGCCCTCGGCGATCAGCTCACCGGCCGTTCGATCGTGTTCCACGAGCGCCTGCAGCAGCGGGTCGAGCACGTGGTAGGGAGGCAGGCTCTGGTCGTCGCGTTGGCCGGGCCGAAGCTCGGCGGACGGCGCCTTGGTGATGACGTCCGCCGGGATGAGCTCGCGGCCCGCGATCTCGTTGCGGCGCGAGCTGAGGTCGTACACCATCAGCTTCCAGACGTCCTTGATGACGGCGAACGCTCCCGCCGTGTCGCCGTACAGCGTGGAGTAGCCGACCGCAGTCTCGCTCTTGTTGCCGGTGGTGAGCACCAACCAGTCGAACTTGTTCGCCAGCGCCATGAGCGTGACGCCCCGAATCCGCGACTGGAGATTCTCCTCGGTGACATCGGCGTCGAGTCCCGCGAACTCGGGCGCCAACATCTCGAGGAACGACGCGTGTGCCGCCTCGATCGGGATGACCCGGTGATCGATAGCGAGACTCGCCGCGATGGCGGCGGCATCGCTGAGTGAGTGCTCACTCGAGTAGCGGCTCGGCATGGCGATGCTGTGCACGTGCTCGGCGCCGAGCGCGTCGGTCGCGATCAGCGCGACGAGCGCGGAGTCGATCCCGCCGGAGAGCCCGACGCAGACGTCGGAGAATCCGTTCTTGTCGACGTAGTCGCAGGTGCCGAGAACCAGCGCCCGGTAGATCTCGTCGAGCGGCTCGAGCACGGGCGCGATCCGCTCGGCCACAGCGGGACGCTGTCGATCATGGGCGGGAGTCACCGCGACGACGGGGAACATCTTGTCGTCGCCGGCACGCGGCGCCGGCTCGATGTCGACGATCAACAGCTCCTCGTCGAACTGCGCCGCCCGAGCCGTCACGGTTCCGTCGGGGCCGATCACCAGCGAGTCACCGTCGAAGACCAGTTCGTCCTGTCCGCCGACCTGGTTCACGTACACGATCGGAACGCCTGTCTCGGTGGCTCGACTCCGCAGGATGTCGGTCCGGCGCACGATCTTCTTCGCGCGATAGGGCGAGGCGTTGAGATTCAGGACGACCTGCGCGCCTCCTGCTCCGAGTTGGTTGACCGGTCCGCCGGGGATCCAGAGGTCCTCACAGATCGTCACGCCGACCTCGATGCCGGCCATCTCGTAGAGACGCATCGCGCCGTCGCCGGCAATGAAGTACCGCTCCTCGTCGAACACCGTGTAATTCGGCAGCTCGCGCTTGTGGTAGACGCCGACCACCCGGCCACCGGCGCAGATCGCCGCTCCGTTGAAGACGCTCCCGTCCTCGCCGTCGGGGAACCCGACGACGGCAGCACACGATCCGGTGGCCGCGGCAACCCGGTCGAGCATGGCGCGGGAGTCGGCGATGAACCTCGGTTTGAACAGGAGGTCTTCAGGCGGGTACCCGCTGATGGCCAGCTCGGGGAACACCGCGACATCGGCGTCGGCAGCCTCGACCTCGTGAAGCGTGTCGATCACGCGGTCGGCGTTTCCCTCGAGGTCGCCGACGACGAGGTTCAGTTGGCAGAGCGCGACTCGAAGCGGCACGGGCACAGAGTACTGACACCGCAGCGACTGTACGGGTGTCTAGGCCAGCGCCTCGCAACAGGTGCTGGTGATGAGAGCGGTCACCACGTACGGATCCATGTTGGCGTTCGGGCGCCGGTCCTCGATGTAGCCCTTCTGGTCCTTGGCGACCTGCCACGGGATACGCACCGAGGCACCGCGATCGGACACGCCGTACCGGTACTCCGAATGGTGTGCGGTCTCGTGCATGCCGGTAAGGCGCTCCTCGGTGCCGTGGCCGTAGTTGGCGATGTGCTCTTCGGGCTTGCCCGGAGCGCCGAGCGCCTCACACGCCGCGATGACGGCGTCGTAGCCCTCGCGCATGGCGTTGGTCGAGAAGTTCGTGTGACAGCCGGCGCCGTTCCAGTCTCCCTTCATCGGTTTGGCGTCGATCGACGCGTCGATTCCGTAGTCCTCGGCGATGCGATACAGCAGGTAGCGGGCCACCCACACCTGGTCGGCGGCCGAGACGGTGTCGGCCGGGCCGATCTGGAATTCCCACTGGCCGAGCATGACCTCGGCGTTGGTGCCCGAGATGGCGAGACCCGCCTCGATGCAGGCGGTGGTGTGGGCCTCGACGACGGCACGGCCCGAGATCTCGATCGCGCCGACGCCACAGTAGTACGGGCCCTGCGGGGCCGGATAACCCTCGATGGGCCAGCCGAGCGGGCGACCGGCCTCGAAGAACGTGTATTCCTGCTCGATGCCGAACCACGGCTCCTGGTCGCCGTACTTCTCGAGCGCGGCAACGGCGAGGCTGCGGGTGTTCGAGGGATGCGGCTGCATCGTGTCGGGCAACAGGACCTCGCACAACACGAGCACGTTGTCGCCGCCACGAATGGGATCGGGGCAGGTGAACACGGGCTGCAGCACACAGTCGGAGTTCTCCCCAGGCGCCTGGTTGGTGCTCGAACCGTCGAAGCCCCAGACCGGTATGTCGGTGGTGCGGTCGTCGAGGATCCTCGTCTTCGAGCGGATGTACGGCAGCGGTTCGGTGCCGTCGATCCAGATGTATTCAGCCCTGATTGCCACGAGTGGTTCTCCGTTGATCTGAGATGGTTCCGAGCGGCTGATCGCCGACGGTTCGGGGGGTCGCCAGGCGAGTACGGACGCAGGTCGCCTGGAGCACCGCCGCCAGCATTCCAGCGGACGGTTTCGTGACGGTTGCACAATTGTGAACGGCATGTGAACGCACCACCGCTCGGCTCTCGCACCCGACGCGAACAGGTCCATACTCTACTGATGGAACCCCAGAAGGAGTACGTGCTGCGCACGGTCGAGGAACGGGGCGTGCGCCTCGTCCGCCTCTGGTTCACCGACGTGCTCGGCCAGCACAAGTCCGTCGCCATCACCCCCGCCGAGCTCGAGGCCGCGTTCGAGGAGGGCGTGCAGTTCGACGGCTCGGCCATCGACGGGTTCAGCCGCATCCAGGAGAGCGACGTCCTCGCGGTGCCCGATGCCGGCACGTTCGAGCTGTTGCCATGGGCCGATGCATCCGAACCATCGGCCCGTATCTTCTGCGACATCCACAACCCCGATGGCACCTCGTTCGAGGGCGACCCTCGTCAGGTCCTCCGTCGCAACCTCGAGGCGGCCCAGGCCGAGGGCTACTCCTTCTTCTGCGCACCCGAGGTCGAGTTCTTCTACTTCGACACCGGCGATCCCGCGGTCGGTCCGAAACCGGTCGACCAGGCGTCGTACTTCGATCTCACGACCGCCGATGTCTCGGGCAGTCTGCGGAAGCGGACCATCCACATGCTCGAGGCGATGGGCATCCCCGTCGAGTACTCCTTCCACGAGGTGAGCCCGAGCCAGCACGAGATCGACCTGCGCTATACCGACGCGCTCGAGATGGCCGACAACGTGATGACGCTGCGGCTCGTGGTCCGCAAGATCGCGATGGACGACGGGTTGTTCGCGTCGTTCATGCCCAAACCCTTCACCGACGAACAGGGCTCCGGCATGCACACCCACATGTCGCTGTTCGAGGGCGACACCAACGCCTTCCACGATGCCGACAACGAGTACGGCCTCAGCGAGATCGCGCAGCACTTCATCGCCGGGCTGTTGGTCCACGCCCGTGAGATCACGGCCGTCACGAATCAGCTCGTGAACTCCTACAAGCGCCTCGTCGTCGGCGACGAGGCCCCGGTCTACGTGTCGTGGGCCCGGAACAACCGGTCGGCGCTCATCCGGGTTCCCGTCGTCAAGCCGAACAAGGCGTCGTCGACCCGGATCGAGTACCGGGCGCTCGACCCGGCAGCGAACCCGTACCTCGCGTTCTCGCTGGTCCTGGCGGCGGGCATGCGAGGCATCGCCAAGGGCTACGAACTACCGGCGGAAGCCCAGGAGAACCTGTACCGGGTGAGCCGGAACGAAGCGAGGGCGGCCGACTTGGCACGGCTCCCGACATCGCTCGACGAGGCGGTCGACGAGATGGAGGACTCCGACCTCGTCCGCGAAGTCCTGGGTGAACACATCTTCGAGTGGTTCATCCGCAACAAGCGGGCCGAGTGGTCCGAATACCAGCGCCATGTCACGCCCTTCGAGCTCAACCGGTACCTGCCGAACATCTGAGATGGAACCGCTCCTCGTCTTCCCCGATCCTGCGCCGCCCGAGCTCGCCCAGGCGCTCGATCTGTCCGGCTATCCGTGGAAGGCCGTCGCCGACGAGATGACCGCCAAGCGAGACGAACCCGACGATGGCTGGGCCGGCGCGATCGTCGTCGCCGACGCCGATCCCGAGGCCGCCTTCGCGCTCTGCCGCGGCATCCGGAAGGGTGAGATGCCGCTCGAACCGCTGTTGTTGCTGGTGAACGGAACCCAGCTCGGCGAGCTCGAGATGCGCGACGAGCTGTTCGACGACTTCTGCCTGACCCCCTTTCACCCCCGAGAGCTCGAGGCCCGGGTGAAGCACCTGTTCTGGCGGGCGGGTCAGGGCACCCGACCCGAGCTCGTGCAGTACGGCGACCTGGTCCTGAACCTCGAGACCTACCAGGCGGCCATCGGGGGGCGACCGCTCGATCTCACCTACATGGAGTACGAGCTGCTGAAGTTCCTGGCCTCACACCCCGGCAAGGTGTTCACCCGCGAGACCTTGCTCAGCCGGGTGTGGGGATACGACTACTACGGCGGGGCGCGGACCGTCGATGTCCACGTCCGACGGCTGCGTTCCAAGCTCGGCGAGGAGCACGCCGGTCTGATCCAGACCGTTCGCTCGGTGGGCTACAGCTTCGGCCAGTCGCGCTGGGGGCTCTGAAGCGAGGTCCGACGGCGACGAAGGTGAAACGAACCTCGCTCACGCCGCCTCGGATCTCGGAGGTGCGCGAAGTGCGTAGGCACCGGATTGGTGTCGCTGCACCGTCGGCATCCGGGGAGCTCTCGGAGATGGTGGTACCCGTGACGGCGTCGACGAATGCATCGGCCTGGCGCTGGGCCAGACTCCGCGGTGGATCGATGTCGGCTGACTTCGGGCGTCCGGCGGCTCGGGCATCGGCTCGGAACATGCGTTGGGCTCGGTGCGCGATGGCGGCCCGAGCCGCGGCCCCGGCAACCGGGTCGAGCTTGGCCAAGCTCCCTGGCCTGCCCGTAGCACGCCGCCGGCACCTTCGGGGATGGAGCTGCGTCGACTGACCTCGGCCAACAACGACGCCTCGGCTGCATCGACTCGACCGCGCAATCGCGCGCACGCACCGATCGCGGCCCGCAGGTCGGCATCGCCGAGCTCGGCCGGTTCTCGTTCGATCGGGGCGAAGACATCCATCGGAACAACCACACGGGTGCAGACAACAGCAGCAGCGGAAGCGTGGGACGGGGCCAGCGACCCCGACGTGGCTCAGAGGTACTGCGGAAGCTGTTCGGCGATCTCCTCGGGGGTGACCATCGGGCTGAAGCGGGCCACGACGTCGCCGTTGCGGCCGACGAGGAACTTGGTGAAGTTCCATGCCAGCTCGGCGTTGCCGTCCTCGTCGACCTGTTGGGAGGTCAGCCACTTGTACAAGTCACATGCACCGTCGCCGTTCACCTCGATCTTGGCGAACATCGGGAAGGTGACGTCGTAGTTCGATGTGGCGAACTCGAGGATCTCGGCGTTCGTGCCGGGCTCCTGAGCGCCGAACTGGTTACAGGGAAACCCCATCACGGTGAATCCCTTGTCGGCGTTGTCCTCGTGAAGCGCACGCAGACCTGCGTACTGGGGCGTGAACCCTCACTTGCTCGCGACGTTGACGATCAGACAGAGCTGATCCTCGTACCGGTCGAAGCTCACCTGCTCGCCGGTGATCGACGCCATCTCGAACTCGTGGAACTTCGCCATCGGTTTGACCTCTCGTGCCGGATCGAGCCGCCAGCGTACGACAACGCGGGCGAGCCGGCCCGCTCGTCGGGCCGATCCCATGTCGTTCGCGACAGGGTCAGGTGTGTTCGGCCCCGACGGCCGAGCCCGTGTTCGCGAGCTCGAGCAGCTCGTGCCCCTCGAAGTTGGCGTCGACATCGTCGTTGACGAGCCAGCCGATCACCCCGGCGAGCACCATCGTGCTCATCAGGATGAAGATGGGCATCACCAACAAGACGACGATGATGATGATCGATCCGGCCATACGCCTATTGTGCCCCGACTCGCGCCCACGCCTCGATCTCGATGCTCGCCCCGATGGGCAGTGCCGTGACCGCCACGGCTGATCGAGCCGGCCGATGGTCGCCGAAACGGGCCGTGTAGATCTCGTTCATCGTCCCGTAGTCGCCCATGTCGATCAGGAAGACCGTGGTCTTGACGACATCGGCGAGCGATGCTCCCTCGCTGTCGAGCAGGCCCTCGAGGTTGTCGAACGCCTGCTCGAGCTCGCTCGTGACGCCGCCGACCACGAGCGCGCCGTCGCGAACGCCCACCTGACCGGAACAGATCAGCCAGTCGCCGCTCCGGACGATCGGCGTGTACGGGCCAACGGGCGTGCTCATCGAAGAACCCACTCTCTTGTCGCAGCTCCGGCGTCGGCCGGGTGCCGACGACCGCGTGTTCGCAACGGTACCCGGTCCGGTTCGGTGCCGGCTCGTGAGTCATGCTCGATCGATGGGGCCGCCGGCGCCCCGCGCGACCTGCCCGTGAGCTCCGCTGACGACGACCCCTAGCGGGCCCAGTCCTGGCCAGTACTGTCGGTCATCATCCTGTTGCTCGAAGCGCTGAACGTGACGGGTATGACTGCGACGGTCGTTGGTGGCGACGAGAGGCAGGTGACCGTCAGATCAACGGTCACGTCATCGCCGGTCCGCACACCGCGCCCCCGCGCAATCACCGCCATGAGCTCGCCGGATGCGTCCGGGCCACAGATGGTGCCGCCGTTGTCTCGGAGGGTGACCTGCGGATTCCGGCCGCCACCGATCGTGAGCTGGAGGTCGCTGCCGTCGACCCGGTCGGTGGCCGTCCAGTGCCCCTGCGGACCCGACGGAACGGCTGCGGCCGATGGACCGACCCAGAGCAATCCGAGTGTTCCCAGGACCGCGACGATTGCGAACTTCTTCACCATTGCCAGGCCTCCGCTCTCGATGCGTAGTCCGGAACGGTAGGCCACCCCGATCGACGACGTCGAGGCTCGTGAGCCGATCGATTCAGCGGGTCGGCCAGTCCGTCGGCGCGCCTCGATCGAGCCAGGTCGCCGCGGCCACGGCGGCGAATACGGCGTCGGAACCGTTGCAGGGTTCGCCCGGCGACGGGTCGATGACGACCTCGATCCTCGGCGTCTCGGTGGCACGGACGACACCGAACGACCGCACCGTCAGGTCGTGGCTCTCGCCCGTCTCGTCCACGGCGAGGCCCTCGGAGGTGACCCAGCTGTACGCCATGTGGGCGGCCCCGATGCAGTACGACCGCAGCACGGTCTCGTCGAGGACGTCGCCACAGGCGACACGAACCTGGATCGTGCCGTCGACGATTTCGGCTTCGGCGACACCCGTGTCGGGGCCGGCGATCGGACCGACGGCGCCACGGGCTCCCGCCAGCAGGACCTGCGCCTCGACCCAACCGGCACCGCGGATGTCGGCCGAAGTCGGTGGTCCGACCACATCGATCTCGGTGACGTCGAGCCTCGGAGCGACGGCGGCGATTCGCTCGGCGATCCCGGGGGTACGGACGACACGAACATGCCCGGTGCCATCGGATCGGGCGCCGCCCGCGACAGGTGGTCGCTTGGGGCCGAGACGCACCGTGTCTTCGCGAGACAACAGCACCCGCACCGGACGACTGCTCTCGTCGGCCAGCCGTCGGGCGGCCTCGCCGACGGTCGACGCGAGCTTTGCTCCGAACGCGCCACCGTTGCCGAGGGCAGAGGCGGGCTCGCCGCCGGGCTCGCACCACGACGCATCGGTCTCGAGATAGGCGGGCTCGACCCAGCTGGTCCGGAGCGTGGCTGCCCAGTCCCCGGCGGGCAGCTCGAGCGGCGGGGTGGGCTCGATGGTGGTCCGACGACCCTGGATCTTCCCGGCGACCGCACGCGCCTCCGCGAGCGTCTCGCCGAGCGCCCAACCGCCGGCGCCGTCCGGCACGGCGACGAGCGCGTCGGCGGGAGCGAGATCGTCGGCGAAACCGCCGTGGCCGAGCGCGACGAGCGGCCCCACCGTCTGGGGGGTGCGACCCTCGATCGCGGCACGGACAGCTGCGGCATCGAGATCACGTGCACCGCCGTCGGTGGCGAAGAGCCGGTAGGCGTCGAGGACCGTCTGCCACCCCGTGCACCGGCACAGGTGGGCATGGAGGCTGCGTGCAACCTTCGGGTCGTCCCAGCTGACGTCGTCTCGCCGGAGCCGCTCCAGGCGCACGACGATTCCGGGGGTGCAGAAGCCGCACTGGCTCCCGCCGCTCGCGCAGAACGACTGACCCCACTGCTGTGCAACGGCCGGATCGAGTCCGTCGGCGGTGGTGACGGCGCGCCCCACGACCCGGCGGAGCGGGGTCACACACGAGACCCGTGGCTGGCCGTCGACCAACACGGTGCAACAACCGCACTGGCCCTGGGGGCTGCAACCGTCCTTCACCGAGTGCAGGCCGAGCTGATCGCGCAACGCGCCGAGAAGTGTGCCACCGTCGTCGGGAACCGAGACGGTCTCGCCGTCGACGATCAGCTCGACCCGATCGGGCTGCGTGGGAGTAGTCACCGCCACGAGGATACGGTCGGGCGATGATCCCCCGACCTACGTTCAGCCGCCGGTCGGTTCTCCTCGGTGGGCTCGCGACCGTGGCAGCGGCGTGCGGTGGCGGCAACGGCGACAGCGCCACCCCTGCGGTCCAGACCGACGACGGCACGGTGTTCCTCCAGCCCGGATTCGCCGACGGTCTGCGATCGCGACCGTTCCTCGTCGCCGGCCGCGAGCTCGTCGCGCCCATCTTCCTGGCCGGTGGCACCGGCCGGCCGCTCCAGGTCGACGAGATCCCGGCATCGATCGATCTCGAGATCCGCCAGGGCGACCAGGTCGTCTCCACCCAGACCCTGCCCGTCCGGGGTGACGGCATCCTCACCCCGCACTACAGCCCTGTTTTCGACGTCGATGTGGCCGGCGACTTCGACGCCGTCTCGATCATCGGCGGGAACGCGGTCGGCTTCAGCTTCCGGGTCGGAGAAGCGGGCGAGACCGGTCACGTGCAGCTCGGCGACACGCTTCGCCCCGTCGACACACCGACCTTCGCCGAGCCCGCCGGCGTCGACCCGGTGTGCACCCAGCTCCCGGACCCGTGTCCGTTCCACGAGATGACGCTCACCGATGCCATAGGCTCGGGAAGGCCGATCGTGTACCTCGTCGCCACGCCGGCGTTCTGCCAGACGGCGATCTGCGGCCCGGTCGTCGGGATGCTCACCGACCGGCTGGCGGGCCGCGACGACGTTGCCGTCGTGCACGCAGAGGTCTACCGCAGCGTCGACGTGGCACTCACCCCCGACGGGGTGACCGAGAGCGTGACGGTGTACGACCTCGACTACGAGCCGATGCAGCTGTGCGCCGACGCCGGCGGCGTCGTGCGGAGCCGTCTCGACTTCGCGTGGGACACCACCGAGCTCGACCGTGCACTCGCGGCGATCGGGATCAGCTGAACGAGGGTTCTCACATCGACGGTGACGGTCGTGGCGCCAGGTCCTCGGACGGGTCGGTCAGCGAGGCCAGCTGAGTGACCGCGAAGAGGATGCAGGCCTCGACGATCAGCACCGTCACCAGGATCGATCGCGCCGTCGGCGTCCCGAGAAGCGCGATGATGCCGAATCCGACAACGACTGGAACGGCCCACGCCGCGATCTGGTATCGGGTCCTCGCCTCGGCCACGAGCGCCGCGTTGGCCGTGAGGGCCGCACCGGCCAGGACGACCAGCGCAACCGCCAACCCGTATTCGAGTCGGCCGAGTCGACCCTCGGTGGCGAAGAGAACATCCGCGACGACGGGGCCGACGAACGCACCGATCACCCCGACGATGATCGCCCCGACGACGCCGACGATCGCGAACTTGCGGCGCAGGGTCGCGATCGCGTGACCCTGCCGTGCGACCACCAGCGCGTTGAACTCGACCGCGAATATCGGCAACAGCCCGTGTACCGCCAACAGGAGAGGGACCCGCGCGATCGTCAGGACCAAGAAGAGCTCGGCGACCGGCGCGTCGTCGGGCCCGGCGATCGCCAGGATGGTCGGCCCGCCGTTGATCACCGAGTGGGAGAAGAGCCCAGCCAGTGCCGTGGCGAACAACAAGCTCTTCGATGCACCGTCGAGTTGACCGTCCTCGCCGGTGGTGTCACTTCTCGGGAGAACTGCCGCCGCCAGGAACCCGAGAAGGAGAGCCCCGGCAAACCAGCCGTTCGAGGCCGCGAAGAGAACGAGCACCACCCCGACGGTCAGTCGGATCACGTTCTCGAGCGCGATGATCAGTCCGAGGCCGCCGAAGCGGTTCCTCGATGCCCACAGCCCCCGGGCGAGCCCGATGGCGACAGCCCCGAGCGGAATGCAGGCGGCGGCCAATGGCCACCACAACGACGTCTGATCGAACAGGTCGGTCCTGAAGATCGTCGTGAACACGAGAACACCGAGCGCCAGAGCTCCGAGTGCGGCCAGCAGCTGGGCATCGACGAGACGTGCAAGCCGGACATGGCCACTCCGACGGGCCAGGATTATCCACTGTTGCACCGCGAAGATGGCGACAGCGCCTGCGATCGACCAGATCGTCCACAGATGGGCGATCGCCTCGAACTCGTCGCTGCCCAGGCTCCGCTGCGCGAGCACGATGAAGCCCATGCCTGCAACCGCGGTCATCGCAGAGCCGAGGACGACCGAGAGGTTCGCGTTAGTCAACGGCTCCGTCGATTCCACAGACCCGGACCGAGCTCAGCGACGACGTGACGGAGATCGTGGTCGCGCCCGAGGGTTCGTTCAGCGAGACCGTGACGCGACCCGTGGTGAACTCGTTGGTGAAGTGATCGGCGGGAACCTCGAACACCGACGTGCCCACCCCGTCGCTCCAGGCGATGCTCACGACGTCGTCGCCACTTCCGAATAGCCAGATCGAAGCTGCCCCGGTGTGGTCGAGCAGGACTGGTTCGCCCGCCCCTGCGTCGACGCAGCCGTCGGCAGTGAGAGCCTGACCGGAAGCCAGTGTCGGTTCGACTCCCTGGAGTGGACCGGCCGGCCATGACGACACCGGTTCGAGATCGACGCCGGGAGGGAGCTCGGCGGCCGTGTCGACTGCGGTCGGTTCCGGATCGTCGCCGGTCATCGATGCACGCCAGCCCACGAAGATGACCAGTACGGCGGCGATGAGGAGGAGTGCCGCCCGCTTGGCTGCCAGCGCGTCGAGACCATCGAACCGACGAAACGCTAGACCTTCCTGCATACCCACTCGAGATTGTCCGGGGCGTACACGGGAACCACGAGCTTGTTCGCCCAGTTGATCCGATCGAAGAAGCTCCGGCGCACTCCACCCGGCACGTGGGACATGACGTGGAAGAGGGCGTATTTCACCCCTGCATACGGTCGGTCTCGCCGCACCGACACGACTTCGAAGCCGGCATCCTCGAGCATGTCGCGCAGCGTCTGCTTGGTGTAGATCTGACTCATGTTGATGGCGAGAATGAGCCACCTCCCCTTCCAGAACCGCGACCACAGGCAGGGGTGGTAGTACGTA
>JAOTZB010000236.1 GCA_029861625.1 Acidimicrobiia bacterium | reverse complement strand
GACGGATCGGCCCGCTGGTTCGAGGTCCAATCTCGCCACGAACACGACGACGCTGATCTCGAGGGCACCGTGCTCACCGCACGCGACATCACCGAGAAGCGAACCGCACAGCAGCACCTGGTCCGCAGCGAGGCTCGGTTCCGCTCGCTCGTCCAGCATTCGTCCGATGTCATCGCCATCGTCGACGACGACGAGATCTTCAGCTACGCCAGCCCATCGATCTCCAGCATCGTCGGCATCGACGCCGACACGGTGGTGGGGCAGAGCCTGGCCCAAATCCTCAGCTGCACACCCAAGATGCAGGCCAGCCTCCGCGGCGCCATCGATGCCAGCAGCGGCGGTCCCGTACGCCTCGACCTCGAGATCACCTCGCTGGCGGGAGCCGAGAAGGTGCTCGACGTCACCATCACCGACCTCAGCGACGAACCGTCGGTGGCCGGGATCGTATTGAACATCCGTGATACCACCGCCGAGTGGTCGCTCGAACGAGACCTGCGGCATCAGGCATTGCACGACGAGCTCACCGGCCTGCCCAACCGGGCCCACCTCGCGCAACATCTTCGCAAGGTGCTCAACGACGAGCAGCGTCGAGACGAGCTCGTCGCGGTCATCTCCATCGACCTCGACGACTTCAAGGTCATCAACGACTCGCTGGGCCACTCGATCGGCGATCGCCTGCTGCAGGCTGCGTCGGAGCGAATCCGGTCCGTGCTTCGCGGGGGCGACACCCCGGCTCGGCTGGGCGGCGACGAGTTCGCAGTGGTCGTCACCACCGCCAACGCCGAGACCGAGGTCGCCGCAGTGGCACAACGGCTGTGCGAGACCCTGCGTCGACCCATCGTGATCGACGACCACGAGCTCGTCCTCGGGGCCAGTCTCGGCGTGGCCATCGACCAGGACCGCCGCAACAGCCCCGAAGACCTGATGCGCGACTCCGACATCGCCCTCAACAAGGCGAAGACGCAGGGCAAGGATCAATGGCTGGTCTTCGACGGCACCATGACCGGCCGAGCCCTCGAGATGCTCGAGCTGCGCGCGGCCCTACGCGCCGCCGTCGTCCGCGACGAGTTCGTCGTGGCGTACCAGCCCATCGTCAGCCTCTCGACCAGTCGGATCAGCGGCGTCGAGGCCTTGGTCCGCTGGAAGCACCCGGACCGAGGCCTGATCGGCCCGGCCGCATTCATCGAGATCGCCGAGGAAGCCGGGCTCATCGACGACATCGGCCACCTGGTCATGACAAAAGCCTGCAGTCAGCTCAAGGAATGGCACGACCTGGGCTTCGACCTGTACATGAGCGTCAACGTCTCGGCCCGCCAGCTGGTACGAGACACGATCATCGACGACCTCGTCGGCGCCGCGCTCACCGCTGGTGTCGATCCCTCGTCGATCGTGCTCGAACTCACCGAAACCGCGCTCATCGCCGATGAGGACGCCGCTCGCGTGCGGCTGGCCGCGCTTCGAAGTGCCGGCTTCCAGGTGGCCATCGACGACTTCGGTACCGGCTACAACTCGATCCAGTACCTACAGCAGTTCGAGTTCGACATCATCAAGATCGACAAGGCCTTCATCGACCCACTCCATCCCGAGACCGGCATCGGCATCGCTCGCACCGTCATCGAGCTGGCCCGCGAGATGAACGCCCGGACCGTCGCCGAGGGCATCGAAGGCGCCGCTCAGGTCCGCATCCTCGAACAAGCCGGCTGCGACTACGGCCAGGGCTACTACTTCGCCAGGCCGACCTACCCCGAAGGCATCGCCCAGATGCTGGCCGACGAGCTCGCCGGCCAAGCCGCCACCTCGTACTGAGCCAGGTCGCCCCAGGCCGACACGGCGCTCGCCTTGGCATGCTGGAGCCATGACGAACGTACGCGCCGAGCGGTCCGGCCAGGTCGGCTCTCTCATCATCGACAACCCCGACCGCCGCAACGCCATGACCCGGCAGATGTACGCCGACGTTCCCCAGGCCGTGGAACAGCTGGTCGCCGGTGGCGATCTCCGTTGCGTCATCCTACGAGGAGCGGGCAACGAGGCGTTCTGCGCTGGCTCAGACGTCTCCGAGTTCAAGACGCAGCGTACGGCCAACTCAGCCGCCGACTACGCAGGGATCGAACACCGGGCCTTCGGCGCCATCGCCGAGCTCTCCACCCCCACCATCGCCGCCATCCACGGGCCCTGCATGGGCGGTGGGGTGGCCCTGGCGACATCGTGCGACCTGCGCATCGCCGCCGACGACGCCACGTTCTCGGTCCCACCGGGCAAGCTCGGCGTAGGCTACGCCGTCGACGGGGCCCAGAACCTGGCCCGACTGATCGGCGTCCCGCAGGCCAAGATGCTGTTGCTCACGGCATGCGTCATCGATGCCGCCGAAGCCCTGCGGATCGGCCTCGTCAATCAGGTCGTGGCCAAGGATCACCTCGACGAGCACGTACACGATCTGACCCAGCGCATCAGCCAGCTGGCACCGTTGACGCTCACCGCCGCCAAGCTCGCCCTCGACCACCGGCCCGAAGCCCACGACGCAGTCCGCGCGTGCTTCGCGAGCGCCGACTATCGCGAGGGCATCGCCTCGTTCGAACAGAAGCGCCGGCCGAGCTTCGAGGGCCGCTGATGCCCACCAGCCCGTAGGGTCGCCGACGTGGCTGATCATCTGCCGATCGAGGACATCCTCGACGACATCGTTGCGGCGCTCGACCGCGAGCCCGGCGTCGTGGTGCAGGCGCCGCCCGGATCCGGCAAGACCACACGCATTCCACCGGCGCTCCTCGAGGCGCCCTGGCTCGGCACCGGCCGCGTGGTCGTGCTCGAGCCCCGTCGTGTCGCGGCGCGTGCGGCAGCCGACTTCATGGCCCGGGCCCGGGGTGAGCGTGTCGGCGGCACCGTCGGCTACCGCACCCGGGACGACACCCGCACCAGCGACCGCACCCGCATCGAAATCGTCACCGAGGGCGTGCTGACCCGGATGATCCAGGCCGATCCATCGCTCGAGGGGATCGGGGCTGTCGTGTTCGACGAGTTCCACGAACGGAGCCTGGCGGCCGACACCGGACTTGCATTCGCGCTCGAGACGCAGTCGGTGCTGCGGCCCGACCTCCGCCTCGTGGTGATGTCGGCCACTCTCGAACCAGCGCCCATCGCGGCGCTGCTCGGCGCGGTGCCGGTCATCAAGACCGCCGGCCGTCAGTATCCCGTCGCGACCCGGCACCAGGCCCGCACCCCGGCCACCGACATCGAGGGTGACGTGGCCGACGCCGTCGTCGACGTGATGTCAGCCACAACTGGTGACGTGCTCGTATTCCTCCCCGGGGCTGGGTGGATCCGCCGAACCGAACGCCTCCTCGAGGGGCGGCTACCCGCCAGCACTGTGGTCACCCCGCTGTTCGGAATGCTCGATGGCGAGGCCCAGGACCGAGCCCTGCGGGCCGACCCGGCCGGCAACCGCAAGGTCGTGTTGGCCACGTCGATCGCCGAGACGAGCGTCACCATCGACGGTGTCGAGGTGGTCGTCGACAGCGGCCTCACGCGCGTCCCCCGGTTCGACCCAGCCAGCGGAATGACCCGACTCGAGACCACGCGCGTCTCATTGGCCACCGCCGAGCAGCGGCAGGGACGGGCCGGTCGTCAGGGCCCAGGCGTGTGCGTGCGGTTGTGGTCCGAGCACGACCACCGCCACCTCCGGGCGATCGACGAGCCCGAGATCGCCAACGCCGATCTCGCCGGGCTGCGACTCGAGTTGGCTCGGTGGGGCGCAGCCGAGGCCCACGAGCTGAGCTGGCTCGACCCGCCACCGACGGCCGCGCTCGGCGAAGCGACCACATTGCTGACGCTGCTTGGAGCGCTCGACGCCGATGGCCGCATCACCGCCCATGGAAGAGCCATGGCTGATCTCGGCGCCGAGCCTCGCCTGACGCACCTGATGCTCGAGGGGCACCGACTCGGCGACGGCGCGCTGGCATGCGACATCGCAGCCATCCTCGCCGGGCGCGATCCACTGGCGACCACCGATCCCCACGATCCCGACATCAGGCGGCGGCTCGACCTGCTGCACGACGATTCCAGTGGCCGGGCCCGCTGGGGTGCGCTCCACGACGCTCGGCGAACGGCACGGCGATGGCGGCGAGCACTCGACGTCGGGGATCAGCCGGGCGACGCCGACCGGGCCGGTGCGATGGTGTCGCTCGCCTACCCCGACCGTGTCGCCGCGGCCCGCGGACCACGGGGTTCGTTCCACCTGGCCAACGGCAAGGGTGCCGAGCTCCCCTCCACTGACCCCCTCGCGCGCGAGCCGCTGCTCGCAGTGGGAACCGTAACCACCGGCGCCGACGCCCGGATCACGCTCGCCGCACCGATCGAATTGGACGAGCTGCTCGGAGCCCACGCTGATCAGCTGCGACGAGCCGAGGTGGTCCAATGGGATCGCCGGCGGCGCGACGTCGCCGCCGAACACCAGCTCCGACTCGGTGCCGCTGTGGTCCAGCGAGGCCCCCTCGACGATCCTGATCGAGATGCGGTGGCCCTGGCGCTGCTCGACGGCGTCGGACGCGAGGGCCTCTCGCTGCTGCCGTGGACCGACGACGATCGGCGTTGGCAGGCACGTGTCGAGTTCCTCGCTCGCCACTCCGGGGATTGGCCCGATCTGTCCGACGACGCGCTCCTCTCCCGAATCGACGAGTGGCTCCTCCCCCACCTACGCGGACTGCGGCGCCGCCGCGACCTCGACTCGCTCGATGTGCGCTCGATGCTGGCGGCCGAGCTCGGATGGCGGCGCGCACGCGAGCTCGACCGGTTGGCGCCGACACACCTCGACGTGCCCAGCGGCAGCCGCATCCCACTCGACTACCAGAGCGACGACACACCCATCCTCGCCGTGCGCCTGCAAGAGATGTTCGGTTGCGAACAGACACCCACCGTCGCCGGCGTGCCGGTGATCCTGCACCTCCTGTCGCCGGCCCATCGGCCGATGCAGGTCACATCCGACCTCGCCAGCTTCTGGCGCCAGACGTATCCGCAGGTACGAGGCGAGCTCGCCGGGCGCTACCCCAGGCATCACTGGCCCGACGATCCGCTGACCGCTGCGCCCACGAATCGGGCCAAGCGCCGACGACGCTGAGAGGACCGCTGGCCTCGGTGACGGCTGGAGTAACCTCCGCCTCGTTGCTTCCCGAAGGAACTCCTGCGTGCGCCTCGTCCGAATCTGTGCCCTCCTGCTGATCATCGCGGTCAGCTGCAGCGCCGAGGGCACCGACTCGATCGCCGTCGGTCTGCGAGGCAACAACCAGCCGTTTGCCATCGTCGACAACTGCCCCTCGGTGCAAGACGTCACGCTCTCGGCCAACGGCACCCAGGTGTGGGCTCTGACCCGCACCTCCGCCGCGCCCGACACCGCCACCGTCGACGTTCCGCTCGGCGTGCCCGCCGAAGGTTGGCAAGAGCTCACCCCGCTCGAGGGCGGGTTCCGAGAAGGAGTGCAGTACGTCGTCGCCGTCGGTCCCGACGAAACCTCGCTCGAGTTCAGCCTGACCGATCTCGCGCTGGGCCAGGTCTACGACGGTCAGTCGCTCTCGCCCACCGGCACACGATCAGATTTCGAGACCTGCGACGACGTCGACAGCGGCGGCATCGACGACTTCGGCGACTTCCTCTTCACCGCCGGCGTGTTGTTGATCCTCGCCTTCGGTGTCATTGGCATCGTCGCGTGGCTCCTCGTGAAGGGGCTGCAGCGCTTGGTCGACCGACGGGCCGGTGGTCGACTGGCCGACGAACCACCCGACGAACAATGGGTCGAGCGAGACTGAGAAACCCGTTCGTCGCTCGTCCGGGAGCTGGGTCAGGATGACCCCGTGAGGACGCCCGAGGTCAGGTTCATCCACCCTGGTGAGACCCGGTCGTGGCTGCGAGCCGAGCAGCGCTCGTTCGGCATCGAGCCTTCCGAGGACCGCCTCGACGAGCTCATCGAGACCGTCGAGGTCGATCGAGCGTGCGCCGCCGTCGAAGGCGGCGACATCGTGGCAACAGGCGGTGCCT
>JAOTZB010000025.1 GCA_029861625.1 Acidimicrobiia bacterium | reverse complement strand
GCTCGCCGAGCGCCAGGCCCTGGAGCCCGACCGAGAGGCGGGCGTTGTTCATCATCGTGAACATGTACCGCATACCCTGATTCTCTTCGCCGATCAGGTACCCGACAGCACCGTCACCATCGCCGTAGGACAGGACACACGTCGGGCTGGCATGGATGCCGAGCTTGTGTTCGATCGACACGCAGGTGATGTCGTTGCGGGCGCCGAGGGTGCCATCGTCGTCGACGAGGAACTTCGGCACGATGAAACAGCTGATGCCCCTGGTTCCCGGCGGCGCGTCGGGCGTTCGGGCCAGCACGAGATGCACGATGTTCGCGGCCATGTCGTGATCGCCGAAGGTGATGAAGATCTTCGTGCCGGTGATCCGGTACGTGCCATCGTCTCGGCGCTCGGCCCTCGCCGCCAGCGCGCCGACGTCGGAGCCTGCCTGTGGTTCCGTCAGGTTCATCGTGGCGGTCCACTCCCCCGACACCATCTTCGAGAGATAGGTGTGATGTTGCTCCTCGCTGCCGTGGTGGGTGAGCAGATCGATCGCGCCCTGGGTGAGCAGCGGGCACAACGAGAAGCCCATGTTCGCCGCGGTGAGCATCTCCTGCAGTGCGAGCCCGACGATCAACGGGAAACCGCCGCCGCCATGGGCAGGGTCGAACGGCACGCCGCACCAGCCGGCATCGACGTACTTCGAATACGCGGCGGCGAACCCATCGGGTGTGGAGATCGACCCGTCGTCGTGACGGACGCTCCCGCGCTGATCGCCGACTCGGTTGAGCGGCGCGATCACCTCGGCCATGAACCGCCCGGCCTCGTCGACGACGGAATGGACAGTGGCGGGGTCCAGCCAGTCGAAGGCTTCGAGCGCGAGCACGTCGTCGAGGCCGGCGAGGTTCTCGAGCGCAAACCTCATGTCGGTGACTGGCGGCCGGTATTCAGTGGTCACGGATCCTCCGGAGTCGACGTCTCGGAGCGGTCAATCGTATCCACGGGCATCGACCCCCGCCGGAGCGGCCGGGCGATCCGCGTGGGCAACGCGCGCGTCGCCTCGGCTGCTTCCCGCACGCTCCTGCGGATGGTGCGGCGCTCGAGATGGCCGACCGAAACACCGTTCCGGACTGCGATGACCTGGTTGACCTCGGCGCCGAGCAGCAGTCCGATGGTCAACACGTAGACCCACAACAACATCGTGAGCACGCCACCGACCGCGCCGAGAATCGCATTCGAGCCGCCGATCGCCGAGTCGACGTACAGCTGGAAGCCGATCGTTGCTCCGACCCAGAAGATCGCGGCCACGATCGCCCCCGGAACGTCCCAGCGCCACTTGGTGAGATGCAGAGGAGCGACGTGGTAGATCGTCGCAGCCCAGAACACGAGCGCGACGAAGGCCACGATGGGCCCGATTGCCGACCACGTGCTCGTGAACCAGGTGCCCAGTTGGCCGCTGCGTCCGAACAGAGGGCCCAGGAACAGCATCGTGATGGTCAACGCCCCCACGATGACCGTGCCGATGCCCAAGATGATGGCGGTTGCCCTGGTGTGGAACCACGATCGGTCGGTCTCGATGTCGTAGGCGATGTCGAGTGCTCCGACCACTGCGTTGAAGCCTCGGGACATGCTGAACAACGCGAAGACGATACCGATGGTCAAGGCGCCGCCACTCGGTGAACGGAAGAGGTCGCTGACCGCGTCGGAGATCGGCCCTGACTCCGAACCGAGCGCATCGTTGATGCCCTCGACGATCTCGGCCTCGGCCCGGGCCGCCACATCGGCGGAGAGCAATGTGTCGAGCGACCCGAGCGTGGCACCGAACACCAAGAGCCCCGGGAAGATCGACAGGACCAGCCAGAAGGCGATCTCGGCCGCGAGCCCGCCACAACGATCCTTCGACCACTCGTGCGCGATGTCGAGGACGAAGCGTCCCGCGAAGCGCGCACCCGGGATGCGGCCGAGCTGGGCGAGCAGGGTCTTCACGACTCAGAGGTTTGCATGCGTCCCGGGCTCATGGTGGCATCACCGCGCTGGCGCGTCCCGGTCGCGTGGGTCAGGCGACGATCTCGACGGGGGTGCCCAGCGGTAGTTCGTTCGCGAGGAACTCGATGATGTCGTTCGGGACGCGGACGCAACCCGACGACACCGCCGTCCCGACGAGCTCGGGTGAGTTGGTTCCGTGAATCGCGATCACCGGGAGGCCGCCGTTGAACGAATCGAGGGACTCGCTGAACGCAGAGAGACTCAGGATCCAGCTCCCGTACACACCACCGCCGCCCTCGAGCTTGTCGTTCACGAAGTAGCGGCCGAGCGGTGTGGGCGCCGACTCACGGCCGATCACCGCATCGGTCTCGCTGATCAGGTCGTCGCCGTCGAACACCTGCACGAAGAAGTCCGACAGATCCACCATCGCGTGATACCGGTGCGTCTCGAAGCTGAACCCGTCGGTGTCGACCCAGGCTTCGCTGCCGTTGGGTCGAACCGGGAGCTGGACCTTCACCCATTCGTCGCCGACGCTTCCCTCGGTGACCATGAGCGTGAGGGGCGACCCGAAGTACGTGGGATTGAGCACATGCTGATCGAACTGGACCTTCTCGCCGTCGGGCTCGCCGAACACCTCGACGGATCGGAACGTCGGCTCGCCGGCGATGGTTCGACCGGTGGTCGGGTCGGCGGTGATGGTGACGACCTCCCACGGATCGGCCGGCTCGGGCACGTCGTCGGGCGCCGACGCGACGACCTCGACCTCGACGGGTGCGGGCTCGACAGTCGGTCGCTCGATCGACGTCGTGGTGAGCTCGGGCCGAGCGCCGCCGCTGCACGCCGCGGCGAGGAGCGTCATCGCAACGACGATCGCACCCGGCCGATACGGGCGACGCAGCAGGACACGCATCCGAACATTGTGCCGCGTATCGGCCCCGAACCGAACCGCACTAGCGTCCACCCCATGAGTGCGTCCCTCCGGCCCGTCGCCGACGGCGTCAGCGTCTGGCTCGACGCGATGCCGAATCCGTCACGCGCCAACGCCGGAGTCATCCACGACGCCGACGGCATCACGTTGGTCGACTCGTTGGTCGCACCCTCCGCTGCGAGCGAGCTCGCGGATGCCCTGAACGCGACCGACGTGCCTCTGCGAAGACTCGTGTACACCGGCGCGACCACCACCCAGGTCGGCGGCTCCTCGGTGTTCCCGCTGGCCGCTGTCTACGGATCGGCCCAGATCAGCGCCGAGCTCGAGTTGTCGGCGAACCCCGACGGCCTCCGGCGGCTGCATCCCGAGTTCGCGGCCGAGTTCGACGATCTCGCCGTGCGGGGCGTGACCCACGTCGTGGGCGAGCCCGCATGGGTCTCGGCCACGGCCATCGCCGTCCCGGTCGAAGGTCCGCTTCCCGGCAACCTGGCCGTCCAGGTACCCGCGGCCGGCGTCGTCTTCGCGGGATCGGTCTGCTCGTTCGGCGTCGTGCCGCTGGGATTCAGCGCGGACCTGGCGGCATGGGCATCGGGGCTCGATCGGCTCCTCGAGCTGGGATCGATCATCGTGCCCGGAATCGGGCCCGTCGGTGGGGAGCGCGAGCTGAGCGTGCTCCGCGACTACCTCCTGGCGTGTTGTCACGCGGGCGGCGACCTCGCCGGTCTTCCTGCCGGCCCATGGATCGACTGGCCCGGTCACGAGCTCCATGCCGTCAATGTCGAACGGGCGGCAATCGTCGCCGCGGGACGAGACGAGATCCCCTCGTCGATGCTCCGGCTCCTCGGGTTGGGCTGAACGGACAGGAGCGGCGCGACGGTGAATGCCAAGATGACGACGTGACGCTGCGAACCGTGGTCTGGGGAACGGGAAACGTCGGGAGACCGGCGATACGAGCCGTGCTGGGGCACGACGCCCTCACCCTGGCCGGCGTCATCGTCGCCGATCCGGCCAAGATCGGTCTCGACGCGGGCGATCTCGCTGGCGTGGCGGCCACCGGTGTCGTGGCAACCGACGGCATCGACGAGGTGCTCGCGGCCGAGCCCGACGCCGTGGCGTACACCGCCTCGGCCGACTTCCGGCCCGACGAGGCGATGGACGACATCGAACGTTGCCTCCGCGCGGGCGCCGACGTGGTCACTCCCGGGCTCTACCCCCTCTACCACCCGCCATCGGCGCCCGAGCCGATGCGCGCCCGGTTCGACGCCGCGTGCGCTGACGGGTCCACGTCGTTGTTCGCGACCGGGATCGACCCGGGTTGGAGCTTCGACATCCTGCCGCTCCTGTTGTCGGGTGTCGCCGCGAACATCGAGGAGATCAGGTGTCAGGAGATCTTCGACTACTCCACCTACGATGCCCCTGACGCAGTCCGCGACCTCGTCGGGTTCGGCACTCCCATGGACCGCACGCCGCCCATGCTGTTGCCGTCGGTGCCGACGTCGGTGTGGGGTCCGATGATCCGTGTCCTCGCCGACGGGCTCGGCGTCCAGCTCGACGACATCACCGAAACGTCGCAGCGGCGAGCGCTCGACGCCGACGTCGACATCGCCGGGATGGGCGTGTTCGAACGGGGAACCCAGGGCGCATTCCGCTTCGAGGTACGGGGAATGGTCGGCGGGCGGCCCGTGCTCGTCGTCGAACACATCACCCGCATCGTCGATGACATCGCACCCGACTGGCCCACGCCGCCGAGCGGTGACCAGGGCTGTCACGTCGTCCGCATCACCGGCCGTCCCAGCCTCCACGTCACCATCAGCGCGCGCGACAGCAGTTCACACAATCCCGCCGAAGGCGGGAATGCCTCCGCCGCCAGCCGGCTCGTGAACGCGATACCAGCGGTGTGCGATCAACCGCCCGGCCTGGTGCACCCGCTCGACCTTCCGCTCGTCACCGGGCGGGGCCAGCTCGCCTGAGCGGGCGTCGCCTCAGCTGCAGCCGCTGGTCGTCCCGCAGTTCGTGCAGACGTGACACGCCCCGGCTCGCACCATCTGCGTCCCGCACTGCATGCAGAAGGGCGCATCGCGGTTCGTCCGGGCCCCGAGCTCGAGTACCGGCTGGTGATGCGACGTGGGCGGATCGGGCGGCACGTCGGGACCCTGGACGTTCTCGGTCACCTGCTCCTCGACCCCGGGGAGCGTCGGCTGGAGCCGCTCGCCGGTGGTGAAGATGTTGAGCTCGGACCGCTCGGCCGGGGACAGGTACATCACGGCGAGCTTCCGGAACAGATAGTCGATGAGGCTCGACGAGATCCGCAGATCGGGGTCATCGGTCATTCCCTGCGGCTCGAATCGCATCCCGACGAAGGCATCGACGAACGCCCGGAGAGGAACGCCGTACTGGAGCCCATGGCTGATCGAGATCGCGAACGCGTCCATGATCCCGGCCAACGTCGAGCCCTGCTTCGAGACCCTGACGAAGATCTCGCCGGGACGGCCGTCGTCGTACTCGCCCACGGTGACGAATCCCTTGCAGTCGGCCACACGGAACTCGAACGTGCGCGAGTGCCTGTCGCGCGGCAGCCGGCGGCGCACCGGTTCACCGTGCGAAGTGATGATGTCGGCAACGACGGGAGGCGACGTCTCCTCATCGCCGTTTCCGACCGACAGTGGCTGGCCCAACTTGGAGCCGTCGCGGTAGATCGCGACCGCCTTCACACCGAGGCGCCACGCGTCGAGGTAGAGGTCGGCGATGTCGTCGACGGTCGTCGACTCTGGGACGTTGACGGTCTTCGAAACGCCACCGCTGAGAAACGGCTGCACCGCCGCGATCATCCGGACGTGCCCGAGGTGGTGGATGACGTTGTCACCCATCGAACACGCGAACACCGGAACGTGGTCGGCCGCGAGATGCGGTGCGCCGAGGACACTGTGATTCTCGTCGACGTAGGCCACGATGTCGTCGATCTGGTCGAGGTCGTAGCCGAGTCGGCCCAGCGCCCGCCGCACCGTTTGGTTGACGATGCTCATCGTGCCGCCGCCGACGAGCGTCTTCGTCTTCACGAGCCCCAGATCGGGCTCGATGCCCGTGGTGTCGCAGTCCATCATGAAGCTGATCGTGCCGGTGGGCGCCAGCACGGTGGCCTGCGAGTTCCGGACACCGTTGAGCTCGGCCGCCGTGCACGCTTCGTCCCACGCCCGCTGCGCAGCTTCGAGAACCGTCGGCTCGGCCAGATCTTCGTCGAGCTCGGCAACAGCCTGCTGGTGCATCCGAAGCACGCCGAGCATGGCGTCGCGATTGCTCTCGAAGCCGTTGAACGGACCGAGCCTGCCGGCCATACGAGCCGATGCCGCGTACGCCTCGCCGGTCATCAGTGCCGTGATCGACCCGGCCACGGCCCGACCGGCATCGCTGTCGTAGGGCAGGCCGAGCGCCATCAACAGCGCCCCGAGATTCGAGTAGCCCAGACCGAGCTGGCGGAAGTCCTCGGTGGTGTGGGTGATCTTCGGCGTCGGATAGTGGGAGTTGGAGACGAGGATCTCCTGGGCAGTGATCACGACATCGACCGCGGCACGGAAGCCGTCGACATCGAAGCTGTTGTCGGTGTCGAGGAACGACAGCAGATTCAGGCTGGCGAGGTTGCAGGCGCTGTTGTCGAGGTGGAAGTACTCGCTGCACGGATTGCTGGCCGTGATCCGGCCGGCGTTCGGCGCCGTGTGCCAACCATTGATGGTCGAGTCGAACTGGATTCCGGGGTCGGCACAGGCCCACGAGGCCTCTGCGATCTGGCGGAACAGATCGCCGGCCCGAACGGTCTCGAGCGTCTCGCCGGTTCCCCGGCTCGTGAGCTGCCAGTCGTCGTCGGCCTCGACGGCCTCCATGAACTCGTCGGTCACGCGAACCGAGTTGTTGGCGTTCTGGTACTGGATCGAGAACGCGTCGTCGCCGTCGAGACCCATGTCGAATCCGGCGGCGCGGAGCGCGAGCGCCTTCTGCTCCTCGCGCGCCTTGCACCAGATGAACTGCTCGATGTCGGGATGGTCGGCGTCGAGCACGACCATCTTGGCCGCGCGGCGCGTCTTGCCGCCCGACTTGATGGTGCCCGCTGATGCATCCGCGCCTCGCATGAAGCTCACCGGACCGCTCGCGGTCCCGCCGCCCCGCAACGGCTCCCGGCTCGACCGGATTTTCGAGAGATTCACGCCGGCGCCGGAGCCGCCCTTGAAGATCATGCCCTCCTCGGCGTACCAGTTGAGGATGGACGCCATGGTGTCGTCGACACCGAGGATGAAACAGGCGCTGGCCTGAGGCACGACGTCGTCGACGCCGATGTTGAACCACACCGGCGAGTTGAAGGCCGCCATCTGGTGCACGAGCAGATGGGACAGCTCGGCGCTGAAGGTCTCGCCCTCGGCCTCGTCGGAGAAGTAGCCGCCCTCGAGGCCCCAGGCGGTGAGCGTGTCGACCACCCGCCCGATGACCTGGCGCAGCGATGTTTCGCGCTCGACCGTACCGAGGGTGCCGCGGAAGTACTTCTGCGTGACGATGTTGACGGCATTGTCCGACCACGAGGTCGGGAACTCCACACCGGTCTGTTCGAACGCGACCGAGCCGTCGACGTAGTTCATGAGTCGAGCGTCGCGCCGGGCCCATTCGACCTCGTCGAAGGGATGAACGCCGACGCTGGTGAGGTGTCGAACGATCCCGAGCGACTGGTGTTCGGGGGCCAGTGTCATTGAGTCCTCCAGGTGAGCGACCTCGTCGCGGGGCGATTCATTCTACCGGCCGCGCGCACTCGGCTGATGTCAATCGACATCGACGAACACCCGGGACCGATGTGCAGCAGGGACTGGGATGCAGCAACAGGTAGAGGTCGACCCAGGAGGCAACAGTCGCCCGGAAATCGCCCTCAAGGAGTCGTCTGACCCACCTAGATCCTGAGACGTCAGCCACCATCCGGTGCTGTCATCCCAGTCCCATGGCGGCGCTCACGCTACGGACTCCTCCCTGTGGATCGAAAGTGGAAGAGCTGGGGATTTCTCGTCTCACCTGTGTACGTGCTGTGGATACGCGTCAGAATCCGGCCCCGCGGCCCATCGCGCTATCGTCGCCCCGGATGGCGAAGTCCTCCCATGCGAACGGCGCCGACAGCCCGACCTTCGCCGCGCTCGAACCGGCCGGCGCGGATCCTGTCGATATCGCCGCCCGCTACGAGGCCGACCTCCGGGTGCGGGCCGACGGCGGGTCCTGGCTCGTGATGAACATGATCGCGAGCGTCGACGGCGCCATCGCGATCGACGGTGTGTCCGGAGGCCTCGGCGGCGCACCGGACCGGCAGGTCTTCTCGGCGCTGCGGGGGTTGGCCGACGCCATCCTCGTCGCAGCCGGAACGGCCCGAGCCGAGGGGTACGGGCCGCCACGGATGAGTGAACGAGCCGGGGAACGACGGTGGGCACGTGGCCAAGCGCCGACGCCGCTCGTCGCGCTGGTCACGAGATCGCTCGACCTCGACCCGACCACGTCGCTGTTCGTCGATGCCGAGCGCCGCCCGGTGATCTACACGACCGAGCGCTCGGACCCGGAACGGCGTGACGCGTTGAGCGATGTGGCCGATGTGATCGACGCGGGCGACGCACAGGTCGATCTCGCAGAAGTCGTGCGCGACCTCGGCGATCGTGACTGTCGGGTCGTGCTGGGCGAGGGTGGCCCGAGCCTCAACGCACAGCTGTTCGCCGACGATCTCGTCGACGAGCTGTGCCTCAGCCTCTCGCCTCTGGTCGTCGGCGGCGCCGGTGGCCGCATCCTCCGGGGGGCCGAGCTCCCGTTCAGGGCCCACATGTCGCTCGATCGCGTGCTCTGCGCCGACGACTTCTTGTTCCTGCGTTACCTGCGTGGTCCACGCTGACGAACAGTGCGCTTGCCGGGGTCAGGCCGACTTCGGCGGGGTCGCCTTGAGCAGGCCGACCTCGCGTTGGAAGTCCTCGGGGTCGTCGAAGCCCTTGTAGACGCTCGCGAACCGTAGGTAGGCGACATGGTCGATTCCGGCGAGCCATTCGAGCACGTCGAGGCCGAGCTGTTCGCTCGACACACGCCCCGAGCCGAGCCGCACCTCCTCCTCGACTGCGTCGGCGAAGGCCGCGATGGCATCCTCGTGGACGGGTCGACCCTTGACGGCGACCGCGACGCCGTCGACCAGCTTCGTCCGATCGAATGGCACCACCTCGCCCGATCGCTTCACCACGGCAACCGGCTGTTCGTCGAGGCGCTCGAAGGTCGTGAACCGACGACCACACGAGACGCACTCCCGCCGGCGGCGAGTGACCCTCCCGTCGTCGGACAGGCGTGAGTCGACGACCCGGTCATCGATCGAGGCACAGTCGGGGCAGCGCACTGCCGCACCATAACGCCCCGCGAACACGACGGGATGCACCGCCTCGGGCCCGACTGCCGCCGACTTTCGACGGTCGCCGGCCCTTACCGTCGGACAACGGTCAACTGGCAGGCAGTACCAGCCGCTGTCCGACGGTAAGGGCCGACGATCCGTTCAGCAGCACCAACAGGTCGACCGTGTCGCGCACGTCGCCGTCGGTGTCGATGGTGGCCGCGATCGACCAGAGCGTGTCGCCGGGCTGCACCACCGCGACCGTGGAGTCGGCGGTACCCGTGGCTCGGGCGGTGTCGGTGAACCACGTCCCGGCGAGCTGCACTGCGCTCGACCAGACGACGAGCAACAACAACACCAGGACGACGGCGGCCGCGACCCGGCGCCGGCGATACACCGCGGCATCGAGGCGGACCCCGACGGGTGAGCCGTGGATTGTGTGGGGCGGGTGAGCGAGTGCGACTGCCATGTTCTCGATTGTCCTCTGGGGGTGTGACAGTCCCGGTTCGCACCTCGGCGTCGAGGATGCTTGACGGGGAACGGATGTTCGGCGAACATGGGTTCGGCGAACAGATGTTCGTCACTACACTACGAACACACGTTCGTGTCAATACCGAACTTCCGATCGCCCATCGTCGAACCCACCTCTCCCCCGCCCACATCCGAAGGGACGCCGCCCATGCCCGATGTCACGCTCACCGATCGTCAGCGTCAGATCCTCGAGTTCATCGACGCTCAGAACCGAGAGCGCGGGTACCCACCATCGGTACGCGAGATTTGCGCGGCCGTCGGTCTCACCTCGCCGTCCACCGTGCACTCGCACCTCGCCAGCCTCCAGAAGCTGGGGTTCTTGCGCCGCGACCCCACCAAACCCCGCGCCCTCGAGGTCCGGTACGACCCGACGTCGGGCGCTGCCATCGAGCGCAGGCCGGTCCGCCACGTGCCCCTCGTGGGCGATGTCGCCGCCGGCACGGGCGTCCTGGCGCAGGAGAACGTCGACGAGGTCATGCCGCTGCCCGCCGATCTCACCGGTGACGGCGAGCTGTTCATGCTCACCGTCCGGGGCGATTCAATGATCGATGCCGGCATCCTCGACGGCGACTACGTGGTCGCCCGATCCCAGAACACCGCCGACAAGGGCGACATCGTCGTGGCCGGCATCCCCGGCGACGAAGCCACGGTCAAGACCTTCGCATCGGGCGGCGCCACGGTGGTTCTCGAGCCGGCGAACCCCTCGCTGGAACCCATGCAGTTCCGGCCCGACGAGGTCACCATCTACGGCAAGGTCGTCACCGTCCTGCGCAAGCTCTGAGCCGCCCCGGCCCGGCCGCAGGCGCGGCGGGCCGACTATTCGGTCGTCAACAGGTCGGCGAGCGCCCGGTGGGTGGTCTCGAGCGACGCTCGTTCGAGATGCTCGTCGGCGGTGTGCGCGATCGTCGCGTCGCCCGGACCGAAGTTCACCGCCGGGATTCCTCGCTCGGCGAAGAAGGCCACGTCGGTCCAGCCCAGCTTGGCCCGCACGGCGAGATCGTTGCGATCCACCAGCCTGCGCAGCAGCGGATGTTCGAGACCCGGACGCGCCGACGGGGCGGCGTCGAGCACGTCGAGCCGGTCGTCGGGACCGAGCAGCGGCCCCAGCACACCACGAACATGGTCGGTTGCGGCCGCGACATCGCGATCGGGCGCGAAACGGTGGTTGACGGTGAGCATCACCTCGTCGGGTACCACGTTGCCGGCAACGCCTCCCTCGACGCGCACGGCCTGGAGGGCCTCGTGGAAGGTGCACCCGTCGATGGTGGGTCGGCGAGGTTCGTAGGCATCGATCGCGGTGAGCATGGGCGCGAGGCGATGGATCGCGTTGGTACCCATCCAGGCCCGGGCCGTGTGGGCCCGCTCGCCGGCGAGCGTCACGACCGCCCGCATCGTGCCCTGGCAGCCGGCCTCGATCACCGACGACGTCGGTTCGCCGAGGATGGCGACATCGCCCGCCACCAGACCGGGGTCGGCGGCGAAGAGCTCACGCAGCCCGTTGTGCTCCATCGCCACCTCTTCGCGGGCGTAGAACACGTAGGTCACGTCGCACACCGGCTCGACGATCGTTCGAGCCAGCTCCAACATCACCGCCAAGCCGCCCTTCATGTCGGCCGAGCCCAGCCCCCAGAGCGTGTCGCCATCGACGCGTGGCGTCTCGTTGCCGTTGGCCGGAACGGTATCGGTGTGTCCCCCGAGCACCAGACGGTGGGGCCGGCCCAGCTGGGTGCGCGCCACGACGTTGTCGCCGACGCGGACGACGTCGAGGCCGGGGACGGGCGCCAGGTCGGCTTCGATCCGCTCGACGAGCTCGGCCTCGGCATGGCTCTCGGACCGGATGGCGACGAGATCGGCGGTGAGCGCGAGCAGGTCGGTCATCGTCAGAGCGCGATCCCGTTCTCACGCAGCACGTCGTTCAGCACCGTCTTGTCGTGGCGCTCGCCCTCGTCGAGCCGTTTGATGACCAGCGCGCACGGCAGCCCGTACGTGCCGCCCCCGAAGTCACGGGGCCGCGTCGCGAGCACTGCGACCGACCACGCCGGAACATGGCCGCGGCTCAGCTCATCGCCGGTCGACGCGTCGATGACGGGGATCGAGTCGTTCAGGATGACACCCGAGCCGAGCACGGCGCCGGCCCCGACGCGGGCGCCGTTCGTGACCATGGCGCGGCTGCCGACGAATGCCTCGTCCTCGATGACGACCGGCGCCGCCTGAGCCGGTTCGAGAACACCGCCGATGCCGACACCGCCCGAGAGGTGCACGTTCCGGCCGATCTGGGCACACGAACCGACGGTGACCCATGTGTCGACCATCGTGTTCTCGCCGACGTAGGCGCCGATGTTCGTGTAGCTGGGCATCATGATGACGCCGCGGGCCTGATAGCTGCCCCAGCGCGCCGACGCGCCGGGTACGACTCGCACCCCGCGACGCTCGTAGTCCGTCTTCAGCGGGATCTTGTCGGCGAACTCGAACGGACCGAGCTCGGTGGTCGTCATCCTCGCGGTCCGGAACAACAACAAGATGGCGTGCTTCAGCCACTCGTGCACGATCACGTCGCCGTCGGGGCCGACCTCGGCGACGCGTGCTCGACCTGCGTCGAGCAGATCGATCGCCTCGGCGATGGCAGCAACCACCTCGGGATCGTCACCCGAAACCAGCTCGGGACTCGACCACAGCTCCTCGATACGTGCCTTCAGCTCTGTCATGTCGGCGACTCTAAGCGGGAGACGGGCGGGCGGTGACACGGCGCTCGATCAGATCGAAGGCTTCGTCGGGCTGGACCATCGCGAGGCGGCAATACGCCGCGCCGGCGGCACCGTAGAGCTCGCCGGGGCTCCCGACCACCCCGAGCTCTCTGGCCAGCCGATCGGCCAGTGTCCAACCGTCGCCGTCGGGCGACTCGATCCAGAGGTAGAAACCGCCGCCCGGAAGATCGACCTGCAGACCCCGGGCACGGAGCAGGCCGGCCATCCGCTCGAGTCGGTTGTGGTAGACGACTCGCTGCGCGTCGACATGGTCGTCGTCGTCGAAGGCACGAACCGCTGCCGTCTGCGCCGGCCCGGGCGGCATCAGTCCGCCGTGCCGCCTGGTCTCCGACAGGTACGCGACGATGTCGGGATCGCCGGCGTAGAAACCCGACCGCAACCCGGCGAGGTTCGAACGTTTCGAGAGCGAGTGCACCGCGACCACACCCTCGATGCCGTGCTGGAGTACGGAGCGACCCGGTGTCGGGAACGGGGCGGGGTCAGGGGTGTCCCAGGTGAACTCGACGTAGCACTCGTCGCTGAACAGCGGTACGTCGTTGGCGCGGGCCCAGGCGGCGGCAGCGCCGAGGTCGTCGAGACCACCAGCGGGGTTGCCAGGGGTGTTGACCCAGAGGCACAGGGCGCGTTCGGCGTCGGACGCGTCGATGGCGTCGAGGGAGAGACGCCACTGGTCGTCGACCGGTACCGCGACGGCCCTGGCACCGGCGAGCGTCGCTCCCATCGCGTAGCTCGGGTAGCTGATGGCCGGATACAGCACGGTGTCGCGGGTGGGAGTGCGGAGCCGCAGCAGGTGCGGCAGACCGGCGACGAGCTCCTTCGTTCCGACGCATGCGGCGAGATGGTTGCTCTCGATGTCGACGCCGAGGCGACGATGCATCCAGCGCGATGCCGCCGCCCGGAAGTCGGCCCGCCCCACCGAGGGCGGATACCCTCGCTCGAAGCCGGACGACGAGAGCGCCTCTACGACCGCTCGCGGCGGTGGGTCACACGGTGCGCCGATCGACAAGTCGACGGCGCCACCCGGGAGCTCGGCGGCGACGGCTCGCAGCTCGTCGAGTCGGTCGTACGGATATGGCGGTGGGACGAATGGGTCTGGCACGGACACTCTTCTACTCGATGACATAGGCCGAGAGGCGCGACACCGATGCCCGCTCGAGCCGAGCGGTGTAGCGCATACCACCCTCACCTGCCCTTTCCACGAGGACCTCGCCTTCGCGGTGCACCGCCGCCATCACATCGCCACGGTCGAATGGCACGAGCAGCTCGCACACCGTGGTGAGTACCCGGATCTTGTCGCTGACGGCGGCAAGCAGCTCGTCGAGGCCGGCGCCGGTGTGGGCGGACACGAACGTCGCGCCGGGGTGATGGCGGCGCAGCACCGCCAGCTCGGTCGATGCGTCGGCCTTGTTGAATGCGAGCACCTCGGGCACGCCGTCCGCGCCGATGTCGTGCAGGACCGAGCGGACCGCGGCGATCTGTGCGTCGGGGTCGACCGCAGTGGCGTCGACGAGATGCACCAACAGGTCGGCGTCGATCACGACGTCGAGCGTCGACTTGAAGGCCTCGACGAGCTGGTGGGGAAGCTTCCTGACGAATCCGACGGTGTCGGAGAGGAACACCATCTCGCCACCGGGCAGATCGAGCCGGCGGGTCGTGGCGTCGAGCGTCGCGAAGAGGCGATCCTCGACGAGCACGTTCGCATCGGTGAGCCGATTCAACAGCGTCGACTTCCCCGAGTTGGTGTAGCCGACCAGAGCCACCGCCCGATTCGCCGATCGCCGACGCCGTTTCGACTGCGTCTGACGGTGCCGCGCGACATCGCGGAGCTCCTGCTGGAGCTTGTGCATGCGCCGCACGACTCGACGACGGTCGACCTCGAGCTGGGTCTCGCCCGGCCCTCTGGTGCCGATGCCACCGGCCTGCTGGCTGAGCCGCTTGCCCGACCCGCGCAGACGGGGCAGACGGTACTGGAGCAGCGCCAGCTCGACCTGGGCCTTGCCGGCAGGACTGTGGGCGTTCTGGGCGAAGATATCGAGGATGACCGCCGTTCGGTCGATGGCGGTCCGGCCGAGAATCTTCTCGAGGTTGGCCTGCTGGGCCGGTGACAGCTCATCGTCGAACACGACCGTGTCGGCGTCGTGGGCATCGGCGATCTCGCCGATCTCGATGGCCTTCCCGCTCCCGATGTACGTGGCCGCGTCGGGACGGTCGCGGCGCTGGGCGACACGGGCGACCTCGTCCGCGCCGGCAGTGTCGACGAGCCGGCGGAGCTCGTCGAGATTCTCGTCGGTCTGCTCGTCGCTGCCGTCGGCGAACGTGAGACCGACCAGCACGATCCGCTCACGGAACGTCCGCTCGATGAATGCCGACTGCTCGCCGCCGTACTCCCCGAATGCGCCGCGGTGGGTATCGCGTTCGCCGGACCGGCCGCTCGGCTCGGGCTCAGACATCGGGCACCTCGATGCGGGCGACGAGGGTTGCCGGCCCGATGAGGTGAACTGTCGGTCCCACTTCGACCGTCGCGCTCCCGCCTGGCATACCGACCCGGACACGGGTCCCGGTGAGCCCCCATCGATTCGCGAGAACGGCACCGACGCAGGCGCCCGATCCACAGGCCTGGGTGATCCCACTCCCCCGCTCCCAGGCGGTCAGGTCGATGCTGTCGTCGCCGCTGGCGGCGATGAACTCGACGTTCGTCCCCGACGGAACGGCGTGCTCGACGACGGGGCCGACGAGCGCGAGGTCGATGGCCGAGGGATCGGTCACCTCGACCACGATGTGGGGATTGCCGATCGCGCCGCTCCCGACCCGTTGCGCGTCGACGAGGGAAGCAGCGAGCTCCTCGGCGTCGCGCGGCGGTGGATCGATGGCCGTCACCTCGCCCATCTCGGCGTCGACCATGGCCGTCAGCACGCCGGCGCCCGGCTCGACCGCAACCAACCGAGGGCCCGCATCGGTCATGACGACGAAAGACGCTGCATCGACACCCCCGTCGATCGCGAGGGCCTGGCCGACACAACGCAGGCCGTTCCCGCTGATTTCGGCCCGGCTGCCGTCGGCATTGTGCAACACCATCCTGGCGTCGGCTTCGGTGTGGGGTACGAGCAGGACGAGGCCGTCGGCGCCGATTCCCTCGGTGCGATGACACAGCTGCCGGGCCAGATCGGACGCGTTCGACGGCTGCTCGGCCACGAAGCCGATCAGGAAGTCGTTGCCGAGACCGTGGTGTTTGGTCAATTGCACGAGTCGAAGTCTCCCAGCACTGCGTCGAGCAGTTCCATCGGATTCTGGTCGGTTCGGTGCCAGATCAGGCGCGGATCTCGGCGGAACCACCGCTCCTGGCGGCGAGCGAATCGTCGGGTGCGCCGGATTGCGAGGTCGATCGCCTCGTCGAGCGTGACCTCGCCGCGGATGTGTTGGAACAGCTCCTTGTACCCGAGTGCCTGGGATGCCGTGCGCGAGATCCCGCCGGGAGAGGCGGCGATGGCTGTCGCCTCGGCGAGGAAGCCGGCGTCGAGCTGGCGGGTGTAGCGGGCCGAGATCCGCTCGTCGACCACCGGTCTGGGGAGCCCGATTGCGACCATGCGGAAGGGCACCGTCGGCGGATAGGCCTTCAGACCCGGTCCATAGGTCGAGAACGGCCGTCCACTGCCCACTGTGACTTCGAGCGCCCGCACGACCCGCCGCCGGTTGCCCGAGACGACTCGACTCGCGGCAATGGGGTCGAGCTCGGCCAGACGCCGGTGCAACGCCTCCGTGTCGGGCTCGGCGTCGAGCTCGGTGACGACGTCGGGGAAGCGGCCCGGAATCTCGAGATCGTCGACGATGCTCCGCAGGTAGAGCCCGGTGCCACCGACGATCACGGGTATGCCGCCCCGGCTCCTGATGTTCGCCATGGCGGTCAGCGCGTCGGCCTTGAAGCAGCTGACGTTGTAGTCGTCGGCCGGGTCGGCCACATCGATCACATGATGACGCACCTCGGCCTGCTCGGCTCGCGTGGGCTTTGCCGTGCCGATGTCCATGCCCCGATACACCTGCATCGAGTCGGCCGAGACCAGCTCGACCAGCTCGTTGCGACGAGCGATCTCGAACGCAAGCGCGGACTTGCCGCTCGCCGTCGGCCCCATGATCACCAGCGTCGTCGTCACAGGAGCTGGGCCAGCTGGAGGTACCAGTCGATCCGCATGGCATCGGGATCGGCGCCATAGGCGTCGAAGAACACCGGCAGCGCGTCGGGTCCGATCCGAGCGAGGAGATCCCGGGCGATGAGCGCCAGATCGAGGTGCCGATCGGCGACGCCGCACGCTTCGAGCCCGATCAGTCCCGCGGCGTTGCCGCGGTCGATCAGGATAGTGTCGAGCGACGGCATCCCGTGACACACGACCAGGTCGATCTCGTCGGGCGGACTCTCGTTGACCAGCTCGAACAGTCGGCGGGGCGAGAATCGACGGAAAGCCGGGTCGAGGTCGTTGGGGCCGAGAGCACCATCGTCGATCCGGCCTCGGGCCCGGTCGAGAGTGACGTCGAGACGCAACGAGAACGGGCACCCGTCGATCACCAGGTCATGCAGAGCGCGGATGGCTGTCGCGGTGGCGGCGACCGTGCCGATGGCATCGAACGCGTGCTCGCCGGAACTGGCGGGCGAGCCGGACACACGCTCGGTGACGAGCCAGTGGTGCCGGTCGTCTCGCCCGGCCTCGATGACGACAGGTGTGCCGGCCCGGCCGACCAGCCAGTCGAGACGATCGCGTTCGAGGTCGAGCTCGGCGTGATGCGCGGGCGTCGTCCACCGATATCGCCGCCTTCCGACGACCACCCCGGTGGTCGATCCGCCCACGTCGACGGGGGCCGCGACAGCGTCGCCCATCAGCTCGACGACCCGTGACGGGGGATCCGGGTACGAGGTCGGCGAGGCCCTCAGACCGACACCACGGGAATGCGGGTCCGGTGCCGGGGCGGCGCGGTCACCGCCACGAGCTCGCCGAGGAGGTAGTGCGACCGGGCTTCGGTCATCGAGATGTCGGCGTAGCTACCCGCCTTGATGGGGCCGTCGACCGGGAAGTGCACGAGCTTGTTCTGGCGGGTGCGCCCGGTCAGGACCGCAGGGTTGCGCTTCGACGGGCCCTCGACGACAACCTCTTCCACTCGGCCGACCCGGGCCTCGTGCTTTCGGCGGGCCGACCGCGTGACGACTGCCCGCAACCGCTCGAACCGTTCGACCGCAACCCCGTGGTCGACGAATCGTTCCGTGAGCGCGGCTGCTTCGGTGCCCTCACGCGGCGAGAAGATGAAGGTGAATGCGCTGTCGTAGCAGGCCTCGGCGGCAACCTCGAGGGTCCATTCGAAGTCGGCGTCGGATTCGCCTGGGAAGCCGACGATGATGTCGGTGCTGACCGCCAGGTCGGCGATGCCGGCTCGGGCGGCGGCCAACTTCTCGAGGTACCGGTCGGCGGTGTAGCCGCGATGCATCGCCGCGAGCACCCTGTCGCTCCCGGACTGGAGCGGAAGGTGCAGGTGCTCGCAGACGGCTGGGGATTCGGCCATCGCGGCGATCGTCTCGGGCCGTAGATCCTTCGGATGTGGGCTCGTGTAGCGCACGCGCCGGATCCCGGGCACCGCAGCCACGGCTTCGAGCAGGTCGGCGAACAGCGGTCGCGCCCGTCGGCGCTCGTCGTCGGCCCACGATCGACCGACCACATCGGCCTCGTCGATCGCGGGCGGCTCGCCCCGCAGTCGCACCGTGAGATCGCGGCCATAGGAGTTGACGTTCTGGCCGAGCAACGTGATCTCGGTCACGCCGTCGTCGGCAAGCCGTTCGACCTCGCCGATCAGGTGGCCGAACGGCCGGCTGATCTCGACGCCGCGCACCGATGGCACGATGCAGAAGGCACAGGTGTTGTCGCACCCGATCTGGATCGTCACCCAAGCCGCGTAGTCGATCTCTCGCCGGGTCGGCAGCGCTGACGGGAAGGCCTCGGCGTCGTCGTGAACTGTTTCCTCGAGGATCTCCAGCACCGGGCCGCCGTCGCGTGCCTCGGCCAACAGCTCGGCCGCGCGCCCGACGTTGTGGGTGCCGAAGACGACATCGACGTGGCCGGCGCGAGCCTGAATGCGGTCACGGTCCTTCTGCGCCAGACAGCCGCCAACGGCGATCTGGACGTCGGGACGTTCGTCCTTGAGCTGTTTGAGGTTGCCGAGCGCGCCATAGAGCTTGTTGTCGGCGTTCTCCCGGATGCAGCACGTGTTCAGCACCACGACATCGGCGTCGTCGAGATCGTCGGCTCGTTCCATGCCGTCCGCTTCGAGCAGGCCGGCGATGCGCTCCGAGTCGTGCTCGTTCATCTGGCACCCGTAGGTGCGGATCAGGTACTTCTGGGCCACCGGACCAGGCTACGCCTCGACCGGCGGGTCGAATCGGTCGCGAAGGGTGAACGCCTCGCTGGTCGGCCCGTTCGCGCGCAGCTTGCCGAGCCGGTCCAAGGCCTCGTCGAGTGATGGCTCGTGCCCGGCGGGGACCCACCACAACACCAGGTGCATCTCCACGCGGGCCTCGAACCACTCGGCGCGGCGCCGCATGATCTCGGCGTGGGAGGTGCGGTAGGTGAAGTCGAACAGCGACTCGGGATCGGCCCACACCGACATGTTGACGATCATCATCTCGTCGTCTTCGACCTCGATGTCGGTCGCATTTCCGCTGTCGCTCTGGAGTCGCCAGACGAACCCGGGCGTCGCTTCCGCGAGTTCGTTGACCCGATCGAGGTTGTCGACGAAATCGGCGACCTGCGGGTGGTCGATGGGCACGAGGAGGCGTGCGACGTTGAACTGCGCGAGCTGCCACCGGGCCGGATCGATCACAGCTGGGCCTCCACTTCGATCTCGACGACCCAGCGGGGATCGAGCAGGCCCGCCACGACCACCATGGTGGCCGGCGGAGGGCCGTCGACGAAGACCTCGCCGTGGACCGATCCGACGGCGTCGGCGACGGCCAGGTCGGTGATGAACATGCGGGTCCGGACCACATCGCCGAAGCCGGCACCCAGCTCGGCCAACGCCTCGCCGACGATGGCGAAACAGCGTCGAGCCTGCGCCCGGGGATCGGGGTCGACCTCGTCGTCGGGCCAGATCGGCGCCGTCCCTGCCACCTCGACACGATCGCCGATGCGAATGGCGCGACAGAACTGGTAGCGGGACTCGAACGGGGAGCCCGACGCCACTCGTCGTGGCCCGGGACGGGTGTCGGATGTCATCGAGTGCACGCTAGCCCTCGCGCCGCACCGATCAGGTCGGAATTGGCCGGGCCGGGACCGGGTTCCCAGCCGCGATGTCGATCGCCCGGACAGCCGCGCCCACGATCGTGAGCGGGTCCGTGGCGCGCGTCCGGCTCGCCTGGGTGCTCCCGGCCGTGGCGACCATCACCTGGGTTGTCTACGTTGCCGCCGAGGGCCACCTCGGTCGAGTGCTCGACCAATGGGCGGCCGCGGTCACGATGGTCTTCGGCAGCTTCGTGGCCGGATCGACCCCCGCGGGCGGCGGCGCCGTCGCCTTCCCGGTGTTCACCAAGGTTCTCGAGATCCCGCCGGCAGTCGCCAGGACGTTCTCGCTGTCGATCCAGGCAACGGGCATGGTGATGGCATCGGCCACGATCTTGTTGGCCGGCAGGCGCGTCGACCGGACGGCACTGACCATCGGCACGTCGGGCGGCATGCTCGGCTTCGTGTTCGGCGCCGTGTTGCTCGGCGACCGCGAGTCGACGTTCTGGAGCAGCCATCTCGATCCGGCCTATGTGAAGGTCACGTTCACCATGGTCATCGCCGCGATGGCCTACATCGTGTTCTTGTCGCTGCAGGTCGACGAAGCCGACTGCGTGAACGTCATCACCGGCTGGAACCGCCGAAGTGTGGGAGGGCTGTTGTTCGCCGGCCTGGTCGGCGGCGTGTTGTCGTCGCTCACGGGCTCGGGGGTGAACATCTTGTTGTTCTTGTTCACCGTGATCGTGTTCGGGTTGCACCCGCGGGTGGGCGTGCCGACGAGCATCATCTCGATGGCAGTGGTCTCGGTGCTCGGGTTCGTGATGTTCGGCCTGATCGACGGCCAGCTCGATCTGGTGCTCGACGGGACCGGCGACGTCGTCTCGGTGGGCGGCAGTCCCGTCTCACCGCTCGACGGCGGTCGCCACGATGTCTTCGGGATCTGGCTGGCGGCGATCCCGGTCGTCGTCTGGGGCGCTCCGCTCGGAGCCTGGGTCGCGAGCGTGTTGTCGAAGCGGGCGCTGATCGTGTTCGTCGGCTCGATGGCGCTGCTCGAGGTGGCCACCACCATCGTGTTCCTCGACCAGCTCCGTTCGGATGCCGCACTGGCGGCCTACTTCGCGATCGGGACCGCGGCGGCGATCGCCGCTGTGCACGGGTTGGCCCGGCGCCGCCACTGGTTCGGCACCGCCGCCCCGACCGATCCGGAACCGGTGATGGCCGACTCGGGCGAGTGACGGCCCCCCGGTGACCGCCCCCTCGGCCGAGGCGCGCTCGGCCCACCGCAGGGGATGGTCTGCAGCGGACCGAGGATCACCCGGCCGAGGAGGCGTGCTGGTGGGTCAGTCGTCGATGGTGATGGGGAGGTCGTCGGCGTCGGTGAAGGCACCGTCGTCGGAGAGGTCGACCTCGTGGCCTTCTTCTTCATCGGGCCTGACCTGGGCCCAGATGCGGTCGGAGATCTCGACCATGACCTCGGGATTGTCGTGGAGGAACTGTTTCGCGTTCTCGCGGCCCTGCCCGAGCTGTTCGCCGTCGTAGGTGTACCAAGCGCCCGACTTCTTCACGAGATCGAGCTCGACACCGATGTCGATGAGAGAGCCCTCGCGGCTGATGCCCTGGCCGTACATGATGTCGAACTCGGCCTGGCGGAACGGCGGGGCGACCTTGTTCTTCACGACCTTGACCCGGGTGCGGTTGCCGACGACCTCGACGCCGTTCTTGATGGCCTCGATGCGGCGGATGTCGAGCCGGACCGACGAGTAGAACTTGAGCGCCCGTCCGCCCGGCGTGGTCTCGGGGCTGCCGAACATCACTCCGATCTTCTCGCGGAGCTGGTTGATGAAGATGCAGATGGTCTGCGACTTGTTCAGGTTCGCCGTGAGCTTGCGCAGCGCCTGGGACATGAGCCGGGCCTGGAGACCCACGTGGGTGTCACCCATGTCGCCTTCGATCTCGGCCCGGGGTGTGAGCGCCGCCACCGAGTCGATCACGACGACGTCGAGCGCGCCGGAGCGGATCAACATGTCGGTGATCTCGAGCGCCTGCTCACCGGTGTCGGGCTGGGAGATGAGCAACTGGTCGACATCGACCCCGATGGCCCTGGCATAGATCGGATCCATCGCGTGCTCGGCGTCGATGTACGCACAGATACCGCCGTTGCGCTGGGCCTCGGCCACGACGTGGGTGGCGAGCGTAGTCTTGCCCGATGCCTCGGGACCGAAGATCTCGGTGACGCGCCCCCGGGGCAGACCGCCGACCCCGAGCGCCAGGTCGAGGGCGAGGGCGCCGGTGGGAACGACCTCGATGGCCATCGAGCTCTTCTCGCCCATCTTCATGACGGCGCCTTGCCCGAACTGCTTCTCGATCTGTCCGAGTGCCATCTCGAGTGCCTTGTCTCGTTCCACCTTGACCTCTGTTTCGTGTGCGACGTATGTCGTCTGGGGATGGTTGCGGGGGGGTGTGAACCGTTGAACG
>JAOTZB010000235.1 GCA_029861625.1 Acidimicrobiia bacterium | reverse complement strand
CACGTACTCCTGGCCGCTCAGGACAGGCCGATGATCTCGCCGTCGTCGTCGAAGTCGATCCTCGAGGCGGCGGGGCTGGTGCCGAGGCCGGGCATGGTTCGCATGTCGCCGCAGATCGGGTAGATGAACCCCGCACCGACCGACGCCCGGGCCTCGCGCACACTGAGCGTGTGTCCGGTGGGGGCACCCTTCAGGCTGGCGTCGGCCGAGATCGACAGATGGGTCTTGGCGATGCAGACCGGCAGGTTTCCGAAGCCGTTGTCCTCGTACGTCGCGAGCTGGCGGCGAGCGACGGGGGAGTATTCGACCCGGCCCGCGCCGTAGATGGTGGTGGCGACCTTCTCGATCTTCTCGGTGAGTGTTGCGGCATCGGGATACAGGAACGAGAACGTGCTCTTCTCCTCGCACGCCTCGACCACGGCGTGGGCGAGCTCGGTGGCGCCGGCGCCCCCGTCGGCGAAGTGCGTGCACACCGCGACGCGGGCTCCGGCCGCCTCGGCGATCTCGCGGATCGCCTGATGTTCGGAGTCGTGATCGGTGGGGAAGGCGTTGATGGCGACGACCGGTGACACGCCGTGGGCCTGTACGTTCTCGATCTGCTTTCGCAGGTTGGCCCCTCCGGCCACGACGTCGTCGGGGTTCTCGACCAACAGGTCGGCCGGTAGCTCCTTGCCGGCGACGACCTTGTACCTGCCGGAGTGGGCTTTGAGGGCACGGACCGTTGCGACCAGCACCGCCGCGTCAGGGGTGAGGCCCGAGCTCCGGCATTTGATGTTGAAGAATCGTTCAGCGCCCATGTCGGCGCCGAACCCGGCCTCGGTGAGCAGGTAGTCGCCGCAGCGCACGCCCACGAGGTCGGCGACGATCGAGGAGTTTCCGTGGGCGATGTTGCCGAACGGTCCGGCATGCACGATGACCGGCGTGTTCTCGAGCGTCTGCAACAGGTTCGGTTTGATCGCTTCGCGCATGATGACCGCCATCGACCCCGCGGCGTCGAGCTGCTCGGCGGTGACCGGCTGACCGTTGCGGTCGTAGCCGACGACGATGCGTCCGAGTCGCGTCCGGAGATCCTCGAGCGAGGTCGCGAGCGCCAGGATGGCCATGACCTCGGATGCCGCCGTGATGTCGAACCCGGTCTGCCGGGTGACCCCGTCTTGTCTCGCGCCGAGGCCGACGATGATGTTGCGTAGGGCTCGATCGTTCACGTCGAGCACGCGGCGCCAGGCGATGTTGTGCAGGTCGAGATCGAGCGCGTTGCCATGGTGCAGGTGGCTGTCGACCATCGCGGCCAGGAGGTTGTGGGCGGCGGTCACGGCGTGGAAGTCGCCGGTGAGGTGCAGGTTCAGCAGCTCCATCGGGATGACCTGGCTGTATCCGCCGCCGGCCGCGCCGCCCTTGATGCCGAAGGTCGGGCCCATCGAGGGTTGCCGCAGCGTGATGACCGCGTTCTTCCCGATGTGTTTCATCGCCTGGCCGAGGCCGACCGTCGTAGTGGTCTTGCCCTCACCGAGCGGCGTCGGCGTGATGGCGGTCACGACCACGTATTTGGCCCGGGGCCGGCCGGCCAGCTCCTCGACGGCGTCGAGGTCGATCTTCGCCAGGCTGGATCCATAGGGCTCGAGGAGATGGTCGCCGATGCCCATCATCTCGGCTATCTCACCGAGCGGTTTCGGGTTGGCGGCACGAGCGATGTCCAGATCGGACGGGAACGACATGAGAACCCCACACAAGACGACTGTTTGCGCGCAGTGTCGCACATCCGGGCCACCCGTGTTGTCGATCGTGCGACGGCGTCTCGGGCGCCGCTGCGGGCCTGCCCCGGGCCGATGGGACCTCCTGCCCTGGCGGGTCGGCGGTACGGCCGCGAGACTCGTGCCCGGAGGTGATTGGCATGTCCGATTCGGAGCCCACCGAACCCGCTGAGCCGACCGAGGCACTCGCGGCCGCCAGGAAGCGGCGCGTGAGCCTCAAGACCGCGGTGTCCGCGGTGGAGGTGGCGGCGGCATCTCCCGCGGCCGATCCGAGCTGGAGGTCGGACCTGGTCGACGAACTTCGCGGCCTTCGGGGAGCGTTCGACGACCACGTGGACGAGGTGGAAGGCGACGACGGCCTCCTGGCCGAGCTGTTGGCCGATGCACCGCAGCTGGCCAATCACATTCGCAATGTCAGGGACGAACACCCCGATCTGTGCGTCCAGATCGACTCGACGATCGAACAGGTGGAGGGGGGAGCGGAGCCCGAGCAGGCGCGCGACCTCGTGCTCGAGACTCTCTTGTCGGTGGCCCGTCATCGCCAACACGGCGCCGATCTCGTCTACCAGGCCTATTACATCGACATCGGCGGCGGTTGAGCACTCGCGCGATTCCACCCCGGCGACGGTCGAAGCGATTGGGGACCTTGGCCTCTAGTGGTCCGGGACTCGTCGGCGCAAAGTGCAGTGTCGTTGATCGACCGAACGGTCGGCGGCGTTGTCCCGCGTCCGATCTCACGTGCCGAGGAGCCCGATGGCTCATGTCCCGACCACTGTCCACGGATCAGCATCCAGGGGAGACGAGCCACTCACCGGCCTGAGGCCGGTCCTCGACGTCATACCCGATCACTGCTACCGCCGATCGACCCTCCGCGGTCTCGCGCTCTTGGGGCGCGACCTGCTCTTCTACGGTCTCGCCGTGTGGGGGCTGCTGTCCACCGACAATTTCCTGCTCGTCGTCCCGCTGTGGCTTCTCGCCGGCGTTGCGGTCTCCGGGCTCTTCGTGATCGGCCACGACGCCGCCCACGACGCGCTCTTCGACTCCGGACGATTGAACGCCGTTGTCGCCAGGCTTGCCATGTTGCCGTCCCTCCATGCCACCGAGGTGTGGATCTTCGGCCACAACCGGGTCCACCACGGTCACACGGTGCGCCAGGGAATGGACTTCGTGTGGCATCCGTCGACCGTGTCGGACTACCGGCAGTCGAGCCGATTCGGCCGACTGCGACATCGGTTCGAATGGGGGCCGTTCGGGGCAGGCGCCTACTACCTGCGCGAGGTCTGGTGGAACAAGATGGTGCGGTTCGCGCCGCCACGTCGATGGGCTCGGGCGATGCGGCGCGATCAGGCGATCGTGTTGCTCTTCGCGACTGCGACGCTGACCGCAACCGTGATCGCGGATGGCGTTGGTGGTGTGTGGCTGTGGACGAAGGTCGTCGTCGTGCCGTTCCTGTTGTTCTGTCAGATCATCGGCTGGGTCGTCCATGTCCACCACATCGCGCCCGACATCAGGTGGTGGCCGCGGCGGGAGTGGACCCGTGTCCGCGGCCAGATCGAGGGCACCACCATCTTGTGGGGGCCGCCGGGATGGGATCTCTTCTTCCACTGGATCATGGTTCATGTCCCCCATCACGTCGACATGCGAATCCCCTGCTACCGCCTGCCCGAGGCCGCCCGAGCGATTGCGGCCGCGTTCCCCGACGAGGTGCATGAACGCCCTATCAGGATCGGGGACTATCTCCGTTCGGTTCACAGCTGCAAGCTCCACGACTTCGACACCGGTCGTTGGCAGCGGTACCCGAGCTGAGGGGCGCGGCGCCGAGCCGTCAGGTGGGGTCCTGCGCCGCCGAAGACGACCCGAGCGCGCGGTCGATGGTCTCTCGCAGTGCGCCCGGGCCGGCCGGGAACGGCAGCAGATGACAACCGGCGAAGTCCTCGGGAAAGGCGCTGACGCGGGGCTCGGGAACCTGGACCACCACGGGCAGGTTCGGGTGCCGCCGTCGGAGGTTGCGCAGCACGTCTCGGTTGCGCAGGTCCTGGTGGCGCAGGAGGTGCACGACGATGTCGGCATTCTCGACGGCGGGACAGATGCCATCGGCGATCAGTGCGCACGGCTGGTCGGTGCCCTCGGGCCCCGCGCATGCGGCGACCTCGTAGCCGGCGTTGCGCACGACCGTCGCCATCGACTCGCGCATGGCCCACTCGGTGGCCTCGATGAGCACACGAGGTTTGGTCGTGGGCTCGAACGTCGGTGGATCGATGGGGCGCGACATGGCAGTCTCCTGACGAACGAGCATGAGCACCTCGCGGTGCCGATCGAACAGAGGAGAAGGTCCATTTCCGGGGCGCTGATCGAGTGACAATCGCCTCTAGTGAATCCATTCACATTCGGCAATTCTCCGGGCATGGATCTGCAACGTCTGATGAACCGATCCTCCCAGGCGTCGAGATTCCCGGCGGATGCGTGTGAACGATCTGCCGAGCGGTGCTCCGACGTCGAACCCTTCGGCGATGCCCGGCTCTCGACCGAGCGCGTGGCGCAGATCGCCAGGGGCCTCGCCCACCCGGCCCGGGTCGCCATCGTGGAGCAGCTCTCCGACGGACGACCGAGGCGGGCCGGAGACATCGTCAGGGAATCGGGCCTGGCGCCGTCGACAGTGTCCGAGCACCTCCGCGTCCTTCGTGAGGCCGACATCCTGGCGTCGAGGCGCGACGGACCGCGGGTCTGCTACTGCCTCCGACAGCCGGTTCTGGCCCGGTTCGCGGCGGCGTTGGCCGCGCTCGTCGACGAACCACTCTCCGTAGGGACCTAGGACCCTTTCGTTGATCGACGATCTACGAAATGATCTGTATAAGAGATTGTGAAACAGATCACGATCTATAATCGTGAAGAGAGAGCTCAATGAAGAAACGACTTGCATTCCTAGGTTATGCACTGCTTGTCGTTGGTCTGGCCTTTGCGGTCACGGGCGGCATCGCTTACACCCGGGTCCAGGATGGTTACGACTCACTGCAGGCATTCAGCGAGGCCCAGAACGTCACGCTGAGCTACAACGACGACGGCCAGCTGATCGATCGAGGGACGACCGAAGAGGCCGAGGCGATCATGGCACTGCTGACCGACGACTGGCAGTACCCGGTCGACAACGCCGACTTCGATCCGAACGATCCGCTCGTGGACACCGCGTCCGAGTACATGTTCCAGATGGCGACGATCTCCTACCACGTCCTTCACGGGACCCAGGAAGTCACGCTGGACGCCGATGTCGAGTACAACGGCGAGGTCTTCGCCGCCGGAACCTACGACGTGCCGGTCGACGGGCGCTACTGGACCGGCTTCGACCGCCAGCACCCGCTCGAGGGCCCCGCCCGTGAGCAGGCATGGACCGGTACGGTCCACGGTCTGGTCGGCGAGCTCGGCGTCGGCACCGTCACCGCTTCGACGCTGCAGATGGGCGTTGCCCTCTCGGCACTGTTCGGCGGCCTCGGCCTGGTCTTCATGCTCACCGGAGCGGGCCTGGTCTGGGCCATGAGGGCGAAGGGCGACGAGATCGAGTCCGAGGACGGGATGGAGATCCCAGACACGGTTCCCGAAACCTTCCTCGACGAGAAGAAGGAGGAAGCAACGGTCGGCTGACCGCAAACGCACGAACGATCCACACGATCACCGGCCTCTCCCTTCGGGGAGGGGCCAGTGCGTTTTCCACGGTGGCGACGGCCGTGGTGTCAGGCCGGGCTGATGAGGAAGGTGTTCACCACGTGGGCGATGGCATCCCAGTCGGTCTCGGACGCGGCGAGGAGCTCGACGAGGACGAGGAACGACGCGTCGGCGGGCTGGGCCGCCACGACGACGAAGGCGCTCTGCTCGGCGCCGCAGTTGACCCACAGGTCGAACTCGCCGGTGTAGACACCATCGTCGTAGGGCCGTCGGGCGTCGAAGTCGCAGCTGTCGGAGAACTGGTTCCTGTCGAGCAGCTCGGCCGGTGAGCCGTCCTCGAGCTGATCGGAGCTGCCGATGAACACGCCCGGCGTTCCCCACGTGTCCCGCCATGCGGTGATGTCGGGCGCAGCTGTGAGTGCCGGGCCGACGAACACCTGGTTGCCCTCGGGGTCCCACTGCCGGCCGTCGACGTCGCTCCACTGGGCCGGCACGTTCATGGTGATGAGCCCCTGGTCGTCGGTGACGTCGACGAAGTCGACGTAGTCGGGCCCGCCCGGATCGAGCACGGCGATGCCCCTGATGTCTCCGAGCGCGCCGACCGGCTCGATCGCAGGTGGTGGCTCGGGAGTCGCCGTGGGCGTCGGCGGTTCCGGGGTGGGGGTCTCGGTCGGTTCGGGCGTC